>DAIRVB010000027.1:4260-14837 GCA_036803065.1 Streptosporangiaceae bacterium | reverse complement strand
ATCGGGATCAGCCTGACCGCCAGGGTGCCGCTCACCGAGAACAGCGCGGTCCAGGCGAGAAGCACCAGCCCGGGCAGCCCGGCGGCCAGGGGCGAGACTCTTGGCGCGGCAATGAGGATGCCGAGCAGCAGGCCGGCCCCGGCCACCGCGCCGAGCGAGCTCAGGCCGCGGATGCTGGTCATGGTCAGGCCCTCGGCCGGCAGCGCGGACAGGCGCGTTATCCCCCACCCGGCGCCGAAGAACAGCGTCGCCGCCAGGGCGACGGCGAGGCCGAGACCTATCCAATGCCGCATATGATCACCTACTCTCCACAACCACTCTTACCCGGAGACGGTGGCGCAGCGACTCTACTTGACACCGCCGCGATAACGCTGGCAGATGGCCGCAGGCTCCCCCGGCGCCCCCGGCGAGCAGGACGTTCATCCCAGTTCCCGGGAGGCCGCAGCGGGCGCGGACTCCTGCTGCGGGCCGGCCCGGCGGATCCGCAGCGCGCGGCGGGCCGCGACGCGGGCCCTGTTCAGCGGCTCCAGGAGGGCGTAACGCCACCAGGCGCCCCGCTCGACAAGATGGAATTTCATGCCACGGGCGCCGGGCGGGGCCGAGTACCCGGCGGGCCGGTAACGCCGGAAGTCACCGGTCATCCGGTGAAAGAAGTCGCGGCGGGCCTGGCCGGGGACCAGCCCGCTGGACAGGACCGTGCTGTAGTGCTCGATGGCCCGGCCGAACACCGCCTCGCGGACGGCCAGGGTGATCGGCGGCCGCTCAGCCGGCCAGCACTTCCCGTCCATGGCGGCGAACACCTGGGCGTAGGAGGAGAAGATGGCGAAGTGGCCCATGCTCTTCGTGGCCAGGAACGACCGCTTGCGGCGCCGGTAGAGATAGCACACCCGGTCCAGCACCGCGATGCGATGCGCGCTCAGCAGGACGGCGCAGCTGACCGGCACATCCTCGTGAATGCCAGGGGGAAAGGGCACACTGAGATCCCGCAGGAACTCCCGGCGGATCACCTTGCTCCAGGACGTCATAGTCCGGTTGATCAGGGCCGGCCACTGCGCGAGCGTGCCGGTCCAGTCACGTCCCCGCAGACCGCCCCCTGGGCTCGGCTCCGTCCGGCCCGACCCGAGCAGGCTCTGGTAGTCGATGAGCAGCACGTCGGGGCGGGTAGCCGCGAGCACCCCGCTGACTGCTTCCATGGACCCGGCGGTGAGCAGGTCGTCGGGGTCGACAAACCAGACATATTCCCCTGTGGCCTGCGCCAGCCCGAGATTCCGGGCCGGCCCGGGGCCACCGCTCTCGGCCAGGTGGATCACCCGGAGTCTCGGGTCCTGCCGGGCGCGCGCGTCCAGGATCTCTCCACAGCGGTCCGCCGAGGCGTCGTCCACCGCGATCACCTCGATGCCCGGGAACGGCTGGCCGAGGACGGAGTCGAGGCATCCCTCCAGGTACTCCTCGACTCCTGAGACCGGGAGCACAACGCTGATCCGCGGTTGCTCGGCTGGCTCGCTCATCGCTTCGCGATGCTCTGCTGGTTTGTCATCGCTTCGCGATGATAGGCGCACCGGCCCCGGGGCGGGGGTGCGCGGCGGCGCTGACACGCCGGGCGGGGGGGTTCTCAGCCGGGCCTCAGCGCGCCTGGCGTAACCTTCGGCGAGTGCATATTGACGCCATCTTCCGGGCGATCGGGTCTTTCGCAGTACGGTTCCGCTGGCTAGTGGTCCTGGCCTGGGTGGCCGGGGCCATCGCCGCGGTGTCACTGCTTCCGTCCCTTTCCAGCGTGACCCAGAACAACAACACGAAGTTCCTGCCGGCTAGCGCGCCCAGTGAGCACGCGGCCCAGCTCGCGACCCCGTTCGGGACGTCCAGCCTGGTACCGATAACCGTGGTGGCAGCCCGCTCCGGATCACCGCTGACTCCTGCCGACGTAACAGCGCTGACCGCGCTCCAGGGGCGGCTGGGGTCGGTGACCGGAGTCAGCAAAGTCCTGGATGCGGGACGCTCCGACGACGGGCAGGCCGAGCAGTTCGTGGTGCTGGCGGCGCAGGGCGGCGGTAACCAGAACTACGCGGCCGACCTGGTGAACGGCCTGCGCGCGAAAATTGCGCAGGCCGGGCTGCCTGCCGGGCTGAACGCACACCTGGCGGGTGATGTCGCCGCACAGGTTGACCAGCAGAAGGCATCCGGTAACACGGGCAGCAAGCTGCAGTACCTGTCGCTAGCGTTCATCGTGGTGCTGCTGGTGCTGATCTTCCGGTCGCTCACGCTTGCGCTGACGACCGTCGCTCCCGCCCTTTTCTCGGTCCTTATATCCGGCCCTCTGGTCGCGGAGGCCGCGAAACACGGTCTCCAGGTGTCTCCCATCGCCGAGTTCCTGCTGATCGTGCTCGTGCTTGGCGCCGGTACGGACTATGGGCTCTTCCTGGTGTTCCGGGTCCGCGAGGAACTGCGCGCCGAGAAGCACGGCGAGCACGGGGACAACTATCCAGGGTCCCGCGGGCTCGCCGGCAGCCTGTTTGGCGACCTGATCCACCCCAGGCGGCCGGCCACGGACGCTGTCGTCAGGTCGGTTACCAGGGTCGGAGAGTCGATCACGTTCTCGGCTGCCACGGTGATCGCGGCGGTGTTGACGCTGCTGCTCGCCAGCTTCTCGTTCTACTCTGACCTCGGCGTCCCGTTCGCGATCGCCATTGGCGTCATCCTTATCGCCGGACTGACCCTGCTGCCCGCACTGCTGTCTATCCGCCTGTCGCTGCTGGCCATGAAGCGCTCCCTGTTCCGCGCAGTCTTCGGCAGGCCGAAGCTACTGCCGTGGAACATCCAGGGAACCGGCAAGGCCGGAGTCTGGGGCCAGGTGGCCGGGCGCATCGTGCGGCACCCAGCGCCGACACTCCTCGCCGGAATTGCCCTCTTCGGCGGTCTGTCGTTCGCCGTCTTCGGCTACACCGCCGCTGGCTTCGGCGGGACCACGGCCCCGCCGTCCGGCAGCGACTCCGCGGCCGGGCAAACCCTGCTCACCAAGTACTTTCCCCAGTCGGCGGCGAACCCGACCACGCTGATATTCCGGTTCAGCGCTCCGGTGTGGCAGAATCCGGGGCCGCTGGCCGTGGCGACGAACAAGCTCCAGGCAAGTAAGCTCCTCACGCAGGTGACCGGGCCACTGAATCCGACTGGCCCCACGCTGTCACCTGCTCTATACACCGCGCTGCACAACCAGCTCGGCCCGGCCAAAGCCCTGCCGGCGGTCCCGCCGCCAGGCATCCGAGTGCCCGTGGCGCAATACCAGGCCTACCGCGCGACCGCGAACTTCGTCAGCCCCGACGGCCGGATCGTGCTGTACGCTGCCGGCCTGAAGGCCGGTGATCCGGGCACCACCGCCGCGATGCACGTGGTGCCAGCGGTGCGCGCCGAGACCACCGCTGTCGGCAGGTCGATCGGCGCGACTGATGCAGCTGTCGGCGGCCAGGCGCCTGCCATCTATGACATCAGCAGCATCTCCAACAGCGATCTGAAGCACGTGATCCCGATCGCGATCCTGGTGATCGGCATCCTGCTCGCGGTAGTGCTGCGCAGCCTGGTGGCCCCGCTTTACCTGATCGCCTCGGTGGGGATCTCCTACCTCGCCGCGCTCGGCCTCTCGGTCCTGGTGTTCATCAAGCTTGGCGGGAGCGGCGGGCTGGTGTTCTTCATGCCGTTCCTGATGTTCATCTTCCTGCTCGCCCTCGGCGAGGACTACAACATCCTGATGATGACGCGGATCCGGGAGGAGGCCCACAAGCTCCCGCTGCGCGATGCGGTCACGCGAGCACTGAGCATGACCGGGACCACGATCACATCGGCCGGCCTGGTTCTCGCGGGCAGCTTCCTGGTGCTGACGGTGGTGGCCGGTAGCGGCTCGGGCGGCAGCCAGGTCCGCGACATCGGGCTTGGCCTCGCGTTCGGCATCCTGATGGACACCTTCCTGGTGCGCACCCTGCTCGTGCCGTCCACTGTCGTCCTGCTCGGCCGGTGGAACTGGTGGCCGTCCCGGATGAGCCGGCGCAGGACCGGCGAGCCAGATCAGGCCGACATAGCCGGCGGCGGCGATGCCGCGCCGGGGCCCAGTACGGCGGCGGCCGGCGTCACCGATCTCCCGATCGGCGCCAGCGAGCCCTGACCGGGCGGGTTCGGCCCGGCCTGCTGCTCGTCGGCGAGCGCGTTGACCGCGCCGGCCAGTTCGCTCAGCGCGGCCAGGGCGGCCTGGATCGTGCCCCGGCTGCCCTCAGGAAGCGCCGCGAAAGCGGTCCTGAGGAGGTTCTCGTTGAGCACCTTCCAGCGGATGACCGCAGCCTCACCGGCCGGGGTGAGCCGCAGGCAGGCGGTGCGCCGGTCGGGTTCCCCGCCAGTGCGGGTGACCAGGTCCGCCCGGCGCAGGGCGTGCGTGAGCGTAGCCACTGAACTCGGGGCCAGCCGCAGCAGCCTGGCCAGCTGCCCCGGACGGGCTCCAGGGTTCTCCGCCAGGCAGGACAGCATCTCGAGCTGCGCCACGGACAGCGTGGCCGCTGGGTCTCCCGCCCGGGCGGCACGGCGCATGGCGCGGCGCAGCTGGGCAACCACATCGGCGAGGTCAACTGACGGCACCGGCCGCCTCCTCCCGGGCCGGGGCGCTACCGCCCGGGCCGCTCGTGGTCCGCCAGGCCAAGGCGGTCAGGGTGGCGGCTACTCCGGCTATAGCGAGCACCACGGCCGCGAGGCGGGCGCCATGCGCGGCTGGCAGGCCGGCTGAGGCGCCGCTGCCCGCCTGCGCGTGCACCGCCAGCGTAACCAGGGCGATGCCGAGTGTCGTGCCGATGCCCCTGGCCATGTTGACCAGCCCGCCCAGGACCGCGGGCGATGCGGCGCCCGCCGACCGCATGATGACCGTGTTGTTGGCGGGCACGAACACGCCGAGGCCGATCCCGGCCATGGCGAGCAGGAGGACGATCCAGGTCTCGGGCATGGGCATAAAGGCCAGCATAGCTAGCGAGATAGTAGAGATACAGCCCCCGATGGCTCCGCGACAGCGGTTGCTCATCCCGCAGGGCAGCACTGCATCAGCGCCAAGCGCGGCCAGGCCGAAGCCTAGAGGCAGTGCGGACAGCACCAATCCCACCTGGAACTCGCCGCCCGGCACCGCCAGGACCTGCGGGATGAGCACCAGCGGCCCGAAGAGCATCAGGTAGCCGCAGAGCGCCCCGGTCAGCGCCAGGGCCAGCCGCCAGCTGCTCAGGAACGCGCGCGGGACCAGCGGGAACCTGGCGCCGAGTTCGCGGACAGCGAACCCGGCCGCGGCGGCGGCCGCCGCGGCCGCCAGGCCGGCGGCCGCCCAGCCAGGCATGCTCAGGCCGCCGACCGCGGACAGCGCCAGCAGCATGCACGTGGTGGCCAGGCCGAGCAGCGCCGTGCCCGGCCAGTCGAAGTGGCCGCCGGGGCTGAACTGCCTGGTCCGTGGCAGCAGGTAGCGGCTCGCGATCACCGCGACGCAGCCGACCGGCACGTTGACCCAGTAGACGGATCGCCAGCCCGCGGCCTCAGTGAGGATCCCGCCCAGGGTCGGACCGAGCGCCAGGCCGAGCGCCTGCGCCGCCGCCTGCGCACCCAGTGCCCGCCGTATCGCCGACTCCGGCACGCTGGTCGTCACCAGCGCGACGCTGTTGGCCTGGAGCATCGCCGCCCCGACCGCCTGCACCAGCCGGAATGCCACCAGCAGGCGAAGCGAAGGCGCGAGGGCGCAGGCCGCCGAGGCAAGCGTGAACGCGACGAAGCCGTAGCCGTAGACGAGCTTGCGACCGCGGGCATCGGAGATCCGCCCCATCGGGGCGAGCAGCGCGACCAGGGTCAGCAGGTAGATCAGCGACACCCACTGCACGGCGGCGAGGGGCGCATCGAATTCGAGCTGCATGGGGCGGAAGGTCAGAGTGACGATGCTCGCGTCCAGCTGCCCCATGAACGCCCCGAAGCACACCACGCCCACGGCGAGCCACGCCGCGCCCCGATAGCTGCGGATCGCCTCAGGCCGAGGACGCTCGATCAAAATACTTCTGTTACCGAACATAATTATCATCAGGCTACCCCGGAATCCGAGCACGGACTATCCCGGTTCCCTCCGCTGGGCCCGCCCGCCGGCAATAGTGAGCGGAGTTCTGCGGGACATGCCGGCACGGTGCTGGCCAGAAGTGGTCCTGACCCGACAGACTCGCCTGAGGGGGAAGTCCGAGCTACGCCCTCGCGCGGCATCACGCCCGCCGGCAACGTCGGCGGCGCAGGAGGGACGCCGATGCAGGAACTGCGCCTCGTCGCGGTGAGTGAGGACGGCAGTTACGCCGTCCTCGCAGTGCCAGGACGCGGTGGGCGCTTTTCGCTGCCGATCGACGACCGGCTGCGGATAGTGGCGCGCGGGCAGTTCTCCCGGCTCGCTCAGTACGAGATCGAAGTGGAGAGTCCCTTGCGACCCAAGGAGATCCAGGACCGGATCCGTGCCGGAGAGACCGCGGACGAGATCGCGGACGCGGCCGGTGTGCCGATCGAGCGCGTCCGCCGGTTCGAGGGCCCGGTACTCGGGGAACGGGCGTACCGCGCGCAGGAAGCGCAGCGAGCGACGATCCGCCAGCCAGGGGACTCCGGGCCCGGGCCGAGGCTCGGCGACGTCGTCACCGAACGCCTCACCAAGTTCGGGTCGAGCCCCGAGGACGCGCAATGGGACTCGCGCAAGCGCGCGGACGGCAACTGGCAGGTCCAGTTGATGTTCACGGCGGGCGGGAGGCCGCATATGGCTGAATGGGTATTCGACCCACGGCGCAGGCACGTCACGCCCGCCGATGACGACGCCGCCCGGTTGTCGCTGCCCGAGGCCGACCTGCCAGCGGCGCCGCGCGGTCCCGTCGCGGCGACCCGCGCCACGGTCACGCCCATCGCCCCGAGACTGGCCCCCCTCGCCTCCCAGGCGGCCGTCCCCGGGCCGCTCACCCAGCCGGAGCCGGAACCCGAGCAACGGCACGCCACCGCGCAGGCCCGTCCGGCCAGCAGTGAAGCCGTCGTGGAGGAGGAGGCGGCCGAGCCGCCGCCCGCCGCGGCCCGCGAGCGGCCAGCCAGGAAGGCAGCCGGAGGGCGCTCCAGGCGGTCATCCGTGCCTTCCTGGGACGAGATCATGTTCGGCAACTCCAGGCAGCCCGACTAAGACGAGGACGACGTCCGCCAGCAGTCGCCGGCCATCCGCGGTTGGCCCTTCTGAACCGTTCGCGGCATGATCGTGGTTCGTTACACCTGGCACGGGCGGCCGCTGCTCCGGGGCGTCGCGCCGCCCGGTCGTTCCGGCCGATTCCGCCGCACGCCGATCGCAGGGTGCGCGGGGTCAGCCGGCTCAGGCTCCCGGAAGGGGGAGCGCCACATTATCCCGGCGGCCCTGATGCTGAGACTCAGCCCGATTCCCGGGTTCACCGCCGCGATCAATCCGTTTGGCGCGGCCGCCGGATGCGAACGCGGACGAGAATTCGCGCTGGCTAAGTGGCCGATCCGGGCACTCACCGCGCGGCCGACGGCGCGCGGCGGCGTTCGGATTCGCGCCGCCCGGCCCGGCCCCGACGGCGTACGATCAGGCCCGAGGACGCGCCGAATCGACAGACGAGGGTGAGAAAGCACGTGGGCCGGTTGGGTGGACTGCGCGGCCGGCTTGGCCGGGCTGCCGCAGCTGCTCTCGCCACGGCCAGCCTGGCTTGCGGGTGCGGGCTGGTAGGCGGGCCGAAGACGGTCCTGGCGGGCGTGCCGGACGTGATGACCGTGAACAGCCAGGAGTTCAACCGTGGCGTGATGCCGCTGAGATATACCTGTTATGGCGCGGGGACGAGCCCGGCTATTCATTGGTCGGGAGCTCCGCAGGGCACAAAATCGCTCGCTCTTGTGATGGATGACTCCGCCGCCCCGATCACGCCATATATCTACTGGATAGTGTTCGATATTGGCCCGCAGACAACAGGACTTCTGGATGGGGAACTCCCGCCGGGTGCGCGCCAGGCCGACAACAGTAAGGGAACAGTGGGTTATGACGCCCCGTGCCCGCACAATAATGCCCGCGAATACCGATTCACTGTTTACGCACTTGGCCGCGAGTTGCGACTGCCCGCCGGAACGAGCGAAAAAGCCGCCTGGACGGCGATCGCACAGGCGGCCATCGCGCGCGGCAGGCTCCCCGCTAGAGCCAAGCCGTAATCGTCCAGTCACGACGTGTAAACGGATTCGGCAAAAAATTCTCTAAACGCGTGACAGGGTTCATAGCGGTCCGCCAGACTAACGGATCATGTACCTCAGCCTTGGATGGATTCCAGGCGCTAGCGATACAGGGGAAGGCGCGCGCCATGGCCGCGTGTGCCTCGCTGGCGCCGCCCATGCGGCCATGGCTTGTTGGGTGGTGCCATGACTCTGCTTCTGGTCGGCATCGTCGCCGTGATCCTCGTGATCCTGGTCGCTGCTTTTCTCACCTTTCGGCGCGGGCAGGATGATGATCAGGAGGAGCCCGGCGGCGGCCGGTGGACCGTCCGCGACCGGGTCCGCTCCGCGGGCCGGGACGGGCACTGGCGCAGTCCAGCCCAGGAGCTGAGGAGACCGCGCCGCCCCGAGCGCACGGAGCCGTCACGGCCCGAGGACCGGCTGCGCCGCTACGACGAGCCTGCGGCCGCGGACGCCGAAAGGCGTCCTGGGCGCGGTCGTGGCGCTGAGGCCGATGACCGCGGTCATCCCGGGCGCCCCACCGGAAGGTATGCGGACGCTCCCGCCGCGCCGGACTACCCGGCCTCGAGAGGCCGTGGCACGCGCTCCACCGGGCCGGTGCCCCGCAGGCCTGCCGCCAGGCAGCAGCCGGGCGGACACGACACCGGTGGCTTCGAGACGGTCAGTTATGACTCCGGACCGCGTGAGCAGCTTTACGACACCGGCCCCTCCCCCGCGATGGCCGGCAAGGCGCCGCCGTCCGCCGGGCACGAGTTCACCCCCGACCGCAATGATGATCCGGCGCTCACCGACTCGGATGTGTTCCCGCGGATTCGCACAGACACTCCCCGCCCGGCCAGCAGCACGCCACGGGCCGCCAGCAAGCCGCAGGCCCCGGCCAAGAGCCGGTCCCGGCAGTCGCGCAGCAAGCGCGGGGACGACGACGACTGGCCAAGCACCGAGTGGGACAAGCTGTCCGACGAGCAGTACTGGGCCGAGCTGTCCGCCGACAAGCCGCTGGCCACCACGGCCCGGACCGCGCAGCCGACCCAGGCCAAGGAAGCCCCTGCGGCATCTGGCCCGGCCCAGCCGAAGCCGGTTCCGTCAAGGCCGGCCAACGCGCGGCCAGCCGGCCCTGCGCCGGGGCGCCCGGCAGCCGACGCCCCGGCGCAGCCGGACCGGGAATCGGTCGCGCCCAGACGGCGGGAGAGGCCTGGGGAGCGCACAGAAGTACTCCCAGTCCGCGGCCGCCCGCGCCCCGGTGCCGCGCCAGCTGCCCCTGCGGCGGCCGAGCAGCCCTCTCTGCCACGCCAGGCTCGGCCACGCCAAGCTGGGCCACGCCAGGCCGGGCGACGCCCGGCTGGACCCGGGCCACAGCAGGCCGGCGAGCCCAGCCTGGCCATGCTCACCAGTCTCGCGGGCACTCCCTCGGGACGCCGGGCCGGAGCGGCCTCACGCGATGACGATGACCCCCTGACCAGTCCCTCATTCTCTCGTCAGGCCGCGCCGACCCAGGACGGCAGGTCGTACCGGAATGCCGGCCGAGGCCGGCAGCGGGGCGGCACCGGTGAATATCCCACTGGCGGCGGCACCGGTGAATATCCGACTGGCGGGTATCCCAGCGGTAGCTATCCGACGGGCAGCCACACCAACGGCAGCCAAAACAACGGGTACGGCAACGGTGGTTACGCCAACGGCAGTGGAGCCGACACGCAGCGGTACCCCGTCAGCAACAGTGAGCACACCAGTCCGCAGAATGCCTACCCGGCCGCCGCGTGGCCGGCTGACCGTCGGCCGACGACTCAGTCAGGCCCGCACTCAGCGCCGCCGCCGGGTCCTCAGTCGGGCCCGCACTCAGCGCCACTGCCGGGTCCTCAGTCGGGCCCGCACTCAATGCCGCCGCCGGGTCCTCAGTCGGGCCCGCACTCAGCGCCGCCGCCGCTGTCACCGCGCGGGCCGACCGGAAATCCGTACGGCAGCTACGTGGACAGCATGCCGACCTCCGCCACGGGCAGCCACGCCGCCAGGTATCCCGAGGACCGCACGCGGACGGACGGGGCCTACGGGAACTATTCAGCCGGTACAGGCGCGGGCTACCCGGGCCCGCCGCCGTTCAGGCAGCCCGCGGCACCTGATCCGGCCGGCGGCCTTCCGGGACAGGACAGTGGCTGGCACGCCGCGCCGCCACCAGCCGCACCCGATTTCGCGGCTGAGCCAACCGGGCACTACCTATACACCGGCGGGTCCGGCTACCCTGATGCCGCCGGTTACGATGCCGCGCTCCCTCCGGCGGATACCAGCTACCAGCCTGGCTACACGGAGCCGACTGGCTACACGGAGCCGACTGGCTACACGGAGCCGAC
>DAIRVB010000027.1:0-4160 GCA_036803065.1 Streptosporangiaceae bacterium | reverse complement strand
AGCCGACTGGCTACACGGAGCCGACTGGCTACACGGAGCCGACTGGCTACACGGAGCCGACTGGCTACACGGAACAGCCTGGCTACGCAGGAGACGCCTACAACGGCGCCCGAGACGCCGATGGATACAGCACGGACCCGTACGATCCAGACGCATATGGTGGCTACCCGCCGCGCCAGGCTTGACAAACCCGACCAGTGCGCCGCGACAATATGCCGACCGACGCTGAGGGTAGGGGACATGCTGAACGGAAGGCGCGATCATGCACGTAGCTATCATTTGCATCGGCTCGCGACAGCCCTAGACACCAGGGGCTTGCACGCAACGGTGAAGACCACGTACCCCGCCGCGCTGCACATCTTCACTCCGGGCGCGGCGATGCTCGCGGAGAGTATTAACTGCACGCCGGAAACGGACGGCAGTGGCCGCCTGCGCTGGTATTACCGCTGGTCCTGGGGGGAAGTCCTGCACGACACCGACGACCCGTCGGGCGCCGCCGCGAAGATCGCCGAGGTTCTGTCTTCTGGGTGACAAGCCCGGAGCCGCTACGAAACGCGTGCTCAACTGCTTCGGTGCTGATCAGGGTGCCGACCAGTTCGAGTGCTGATCAGTTCGGGTGCCGGGTTACCAGGAACCCCAGCGCAAGCTGGGCTCGGGCAGGGATGGGGGCTTCAGGAAGGCTGGCGGCCCGGCCAGATCCAGCGCGTCGAGCGGCGTCGCCGCCGCGGCGTCCCTGGCGGTCAGCGGCGGGAGGTTCCACTTCTGCTCGACCAGCTTGAGCACCGACGTGTGGTCGAGCACCCGAGTGCACACGTAGTCCGGGCGCGCGTAGGGAGACACGATGACAGCGGGGACGCGGAACCCGTACCGGTCGTAGCCGCGCGGCCCGGCATCAAGCTTCTCGACGTGGGCGATGTAGGCGGGAAAGAACGGCCGCAGACATGTCCGCAGCCAGGACCTGGTGCCGAGCAGGCTGCTGCCCTCGACGTCGTCCGGCGTCACCGCAGCCGGCGGCGGGACGTGATCGTAGTAGCCGCCGGCCTCGTCATACACCCACACGAGCAGGGTGTCCGGCCACCCCTTGCCATGCATGACCCGGTTGATCACCTCGGCAGCGAAGCTCTCGCCCTTCCGGATGTCCTGCGGGTTCTCCTCGGAGTAGCTGTCGAAGTCCGGGTCAACAATGCTGAACGGGGGCAGCGACCCGCTGTCCGCGTCCGCGAAGAACTGGTCTGTGCTGCGCAGGTGCAGCATGCACCGGGCCAGCCCGAGCGGGTAGACGTCGGCGGTGAAGGAAATGTCGCCGTGGACCCCTTCCACCACAGACGGGAACCACTTGCCAGAGGGCAGCAGCTTGCGCAGGGCAGCGCGGCGACGGCTCCGCCAGGCGCGCCGGAACGCGGAGCCTGACCCGGCCACGTAGTGGTAGTTCGTCCACGAGATGCCATGCCTGGTCAGCATGTCGAAAATGGTGCCGGCCGGGGGGTAGTTCCCAAGATCGTACGGCAGGTCGTCCATCAGGCCGTGCGCGGTCCCGGCGATCAGGAAGCGGCGGTTGGGGAACGTCGGCCCGAGGCAGGAGCCGAACCAGTGGTCGGCTAGTGGGAATGTCTTGGCCAGGCCGTAGTAGAACGGCAGGTCGCGCTCTGACCAGTAGCCCATGGGCAGCGTCGCGTCGGTGCCCGGTACCAGCGTTTCGGCACTGCTCACGAATCCGTCGCACTTCCCGCCGTTCCACTGGAGATGGCTGGCGTCCCAGCTCTGCGTAGGCATGCGCGGTTCCTGGATCGTTGTGGCCAGGTGATGTGCCGGAACGGACTCCCCGTCCGCGCTCAGATTGGACACGTCCGGCTGCCCGTCCGGGTCAAGTGGGAATCCCTCGCCCCGGCTCTCCAGCATGCCGAGATAGTTGTCGTAAGAGTGGTTCTCCATCATCAGGACCACGATGTGCTTGATCTGCGGCAGCAGGTCGCTGCCTGCCGCCAGGTCGGGCCGTGGGAGCTGCCCAGGCTCCCGGTTGCCCATGCTGCGGGACAGGCGCCGCAGCTCGCGGCGCTCAAGCCAGTTCCACACGGTCGTTCCCCTTTCTGTCGCGGTATCGTCTCACGCGCGGCCACGCCGGGCGCGCGGAGCGCCGAGCATGGCCGGGCTAGGCGGCCGGGGCCGGCACGCGCAGCAGCAGCGCGCCCGCCTGGACAGTGACCTGAAGCTCGCGGGTATGGCCGATGACTTCGCCGTCAAGTTCCCACAGCTGCTGGCGGCCAAGGCCGATGCGCAACTCCCGGAAAGCGAGACGGGCCATCCGGCCAGATGCGCGGCGGCGCAGCAGCACGTCCGCCACGAGCGCGAGCCAGCCGATCCATCCCCGTGGGGTCAGCACCAGGACATCGAGCAGACCGTCATCGGGTTCCGCGTCCGGCAGCAGCGGCACCCCGCCCTGCAGCCAGCCGACGTTGCCGACGACGACTCCGCTGGCCCGGCGCCGCAGCGGCGGCCCGCCGTCCGCCCGCAGGGTCACCCGCACCGGCCGGTCCCGCAGATGACGGAGCGCGGAAACCCCGTAGGCGGCCCAGCCCAGCCTCTTTTTAAGCACCTCGCTGGTACTGTCCACCATTTTCGCGTCGAAACCGAGCCCAGCCATCACCACGAACGGCCTTCCGTTCGCGGTGCCAGAATCCAGCCGCCGGTCGGTGCCAGTGAGCGCGGCCTGGAGAGCGTCGTCGAGTTCGAGGGGCAGCCCGAGATTGCGGGCCAGCAGGTTTCCCGTCCCAGCCGGCAGCAGGGCAAGCGGGATGCCGCTGCCCGCCACCCCTGACGCGCACGCGGTGACCGTGCCGTCGCCGCCACTGGCCAGCACCAGGTCAACCCGGGCCGCCACGGCCGCTGCTGCCTGCCCCTCGCCCGGATCGTCTACTGTCGTCTCCCACCACAGCGGCTCGCTCCAGCCGTGGTCGGACATGGCCGCGCAGACCGCGGTCCTGAATTTCAGGAGGTCATCGTGTTTCGTGGGGTTGACCACCACCGCCGCGCGGTTCACAGCCACGCTCTGCCCACAGCGGGATCCTTCCGCTGGAAAGTCATGACACCGTCCCCCGGGTGGAATGGCCGGATTGCTCGTCTAGCGCAGTCTGGCGGATTTCGCGGTGCGAGAGTCGCCGGTCGCACGCAATTCATCGTTCATCCGTGAGGAGGCTCGCCGCGATGAGGAGCACCGCTTCTCCCCCCGGCGGTATGTCCGCTGCCGATGCCGGGCCGTGGTGGCGCAGTGCCGTGGTCTACCAGGTGTACCCGCGCAGCTTCGCGGACTCTGATGGCGACGGCATCGGCGATCTGCCCGGCGTCGTCGCCAAGCTGGACTACCTGTCCGCCCTGGGGGTGGACGTTGTGTGGCTCTCGCCGTTCTACCGGTCGCCGCAGGACGACAATGGCTACGACATCAGTGACTACGAGGCTGTCGATCCGGTGTTCGGCACGCTGGCTGACATTGACACACTGACCGGGCAGTTGCACGCGCGCGGCATGAAGCTCGTCATTGACGTCGTGATCAACCACACCTCCGACGAGCATCCGTGGTTTGCCGAGTCCCGTAGCAGCACAGACAGCCCGAAGCGGGACTGGTACTGGTGGCGCCCGGCGCGAACGGGCCTGCCGGCCGGCGCTCCCGGGGCCGAGCCCACCAACTGGCTGTCGTTCTTCTCCCAGTCGGCATGGCAGCTCGACGACGCCACCGGGGAGTATTTCCTGCACCTGTTCTCTCGCCGGCAGCCGGATCTGAACTGGGAGAACCCGCAGGTTCGCCAGGCGCTCTACGCCATGCTGCGGTGGTGGCTCGACCGCGGCGTGGACGGCTTCCGGATGGATGTCATCAACATGATCTCCAAGCGGCTGCCGCTGCAGGACGGGCCGCCACTCCCTGGTGGCCGTTACGGCGACGGCTCCGCCAGCTACATTTGCGGCCCGCGGATCCACGAGTTCCTGCACGAACTGCACGCCGAGGTGATTCCTGGGGACGGCAGGGTTCTGCTCACCGTCGCGGAGATGCCTGGCGTGACGGTGCGCGACGCGGTCCGCTTCACTGATCCAGCCAGTGCCGAGGTCGACATGGTGTTCCAGTTCGAGCACGTCGGGCTCGACCACGGCCCGGGCGGCAAGTTCGACAC
>DAIRVB010000026.1:0-14885 GCA_036803065.1 Streptosporangiaceae bacterium | reverse complement strand
GCAGCACGCTGCTGAAAGGTATCGCGATCGGCATCGCCATCAGCGGCGCCTCCATCTTTCTGGTCGGGGGGAATTCCTTCGAAGCACAGCGCCGCCTGCCAGTTGTATTGATCCTCCTGGCGCTGGTCTTCGCCGCTGGCGCAGCCTGGGCCGGGCGGCAGCGGACGAGCCGCCGGGCTGCGGCTCAGCGAGGGCCCCGCACTGCGGCCAGCGGCGACTACCAGCGCCTGATCTAGCCGCGGCCCCGGGCGCGGAGGGCCGGGAGCGGCTTCGCGGCGGAATAGCCGACATGGCACACTGGTTCCCGTATCAAAGGCGTGCTCCGGGGTCGGTGAAATTCCGAGCCGGCGGTGACAGTCCGCGACCCGGCCGAAGGCGTGACAGCGCCAGCGGTCGGCTGACCCGGTGGAATTCCGGGACCGACGGTTAAAGTCCGGATGGGAGGAAGCACGCGCGGGCGGCAGCCGCACTCAGCTGCCGGCCGTGTTCGCGCGTCCGCGTGCCCCCGGAGCCACCTGGCATAACGGCTCTGAGGAGAGGAAATCGCGGATGTTCACCGGAATCGTGGAGGAACTCGGCGACGTCGTCGCGGTCGAGGTCCTCGCGGGGGCGGCCCGGCTCACTGTGCGCGGCCCACAAGTAGCGGCGGACGCCGCCCGTGGTGACTCCATCGCCGTCAACGGAGTCTGCCTCACTGTTGTCGAGGCCGCGGATAAGACATTCACCGCCGACGTCATGGCGGAGACACTGCAGCGGACCGCGCTCGGCGCGCTCGTCCCCGGGTCACCGGTCAACCTGGAACGCCCGCTGCGCTTCGACGGCCGCCTCGGCGGCCACCTGGTCCAGGGTCACGTGGACGCCGCGGCAACGATCGTCTCCCGCAGCCCGGCCGAGCACTGGGACGTGGTCCGCATCGCGGTTCCAGCGTCCTTGGCCCGGTACATCGTGGAGAAAGGCTCGGTTGCCGTGGACGGGGTCAGCCTGACCGTCTCGGCCGTCGGTGGCCCCGATGAACAGCCCTGGTTCGAGGTGAGCCTCATCCCCACCACCCTGGAGCTGACCACCCTGGGCCGGGCGGAGCCGGGCAGCCTGGTCAATCTGGAGGTCGACATGATCGCCAAGTACATCGAGCGGCTGGCACGCGGGACGAAGGCCCGGCCATGACCATCAGTTCGCCGCCGCATGGCAGCTCCTGGCTGACCGGGGCCGCGGCCGTAGCACCACCCAAGATCACGCTCCCCAACGGAACAGCACCCAGCTCCCGGCCACCGGTCGGCTCACCAGCACACGGAACGCCAGCCAACGGCGTGGCCGGTGGTCCCGGTACCCGGCTCGACGACGTGTCGTGGGCGATTGCCGAGGTCGCGGCGGGCCGGCCAGTGATCGTGGTGGACGACGCGGACCGGGAGAACGAGGGCGAAATCATCGTCGCCGCCAGCAAGATGACGCCAGAGCTGATGGGATTCATGATCCGGCACACCAGCGGCGTGATCTGCGTTCCGCTGCTGGGTGAGGATCTCGACCGGCTCCAGCTGCCGCTGATGACGGCGCAGAACACCGAGCGGATGCGGACTGCCTTCACGATCAGCGTGGACGCGCGGGACGGCGTGACCACCGGGATTTCCGCGGCGGACCGGGCCCGGACCGTCCGGGCCCTGGTGGACTCGGCCACCAAGGCGAACGAGCTTGTCCGGCCGGGGCACATCTTCCCGCTGCGCTACGCCGAGGGCGGCGTGCTGCGCCGGCCTGGGCACACCGAGGCCGCGGTGGATCTGGCCAGGCTGGCTGGATTGGCCCCGGCCGGCGCGCTCGCCGAGGTCGTCAACGACGACGGCACGATGGCGCGGTTGCCGGCGTTGCGGACTTTCGCGGACTCCCGCGGGCTGGCCCTGATCTCGATCGCCCAGCTCATCGAGTTCCGCCGGCATTCCGAGCGGATGGTCCAGCGGGTGGCCGATACCCGGCTGCCGAACGCCCACGGCGAGTGGCGGGCGCTCGGCTACCAGAACTCGCTGGATGGCACCGAGCACATCGCCCTGGTGCTCGGCGACATCGGTGATGGTCAGCAGGTCCTGGTCCGGGTCCACTCGGAATGCCTGACCGGCGACGTGTTCGGCTCGCAGCGGTGCGACTGCGGCGCGCAGCTCGAGGCCTCGATGGCGGCGATCGCCGCCGAGGGCCGGGGCGTCGTCGTGTACCTGCGCGGGCACGAGGGCCGGGGGATCGGCCTGCTTAGCAAGTTGAAGGCTTACCAACTCCAGGACGGCGGTGCCGACACCGTCGACGCCAACCTGGAACTCGGCCTGCCCGCGGACGCTCGCGAGTACTCGACCGGGGCGCAGGTGCTCGCCGATCTCGGGGTCCGCTCCGCCCGCCTGCTCACCAACAACCCGGCCAAGGTCCGCGGGTTGTCGGGCTTCGGCATCGAGGTGGCGGGCCGGGTCGCGCTGCCCGTCGCACCCACCCCGGATAACCTGCGCTACCTGATCGCCAAGCGGGACCGGCTCGGCCACCTGATCGACGGCCTTCCGGTCAGTATCGACAGCCTCCCGGTCGGCCGGGACATCCACGACGGGATCCCCGATGCCCGCCCCGACGGGCTCGCGGAGGTCCGGTGAGCGGCACCGGGCGGCCGGCCGCCGACGCCGTGGACGGGGCCGGGCTCACCCTGGCCCTGGTGGCGACCCGCTGGCATGCGGAGATCACCGACAGCCTGGTGGGGCGCGCGCTGGCGGCGGCCAAGGCCTGCGGGATCGATGACCCGCTCGTTGTCCGGGTGCCGGGCGCCATCGAACTGCCGGTGGTGGCCGCCGAACTCGCCGCCAGCCACGACGCGGTGGCCTGCCTCGGCGCGGTGATCCGCGGCGGGACTCCGCACTTCGAGTACGTGTGCGATGCTGTCACCTACGGCCTGGCCCGGGTGGCGCTCGACGCTGGCAAACCGGTTGGCAACGGGGTGCTCACCTGTGACACGCTGGAGCAGGCCCGCGAGCGGTGCGGGCTGGACGGCAGCTCCGAGGACAAGGGATGGGAGGCGGTCGTGGCGGCGCTCGACACGGCGATCGTGCTGCGCTCCCTCCGCGCGCGACATTGATGCGGTGCTAGCCCGGGGGGCAACCCCCGGAGCCCCGGGCCATAACCCATCCGCTTGAAAGGCTGTCTGGCGTGCTTTCCCTCGTCCTGCCCAAAGGCTCGCTGGAGCGAGCCACCCTTGACCTGTTCGACGCCGCGGACCTGACGGTCCGCCGGTCCAGCGACCGTGAATACCACGCGTCCATTGACGACCCGCGGATCGAGCGGGTGCGCTTCCTGCGTCCCCAGGAGATCCCCTCCTACATCGAGCGCGGCCTCTTCGACCTTGGCATCACCGGCCGTGACTGGATCACCGAGACCGGGGCCGAGGTCGCCTCACTCGGCGAGCTGCACTACTCCAAGGTCACGTCGCAGCCGGTGCGCGTGGTGCTCGCCGTGCCCAACGGCTCACCCTGGCAATCGGTCACCGACCTGCCGGAAGGGGTACGGATCTCCACCGAGCTGCCCGCGATGACCAGCCGCTACCTGGCCGAGCACGGTGTGAAGGCCATGGTGATCCCCTCGTACGGCGCCACCGAGGCAAAGGTGCCGGACATCGTGGACGCCATCGTCGACCTCACCGAGACCGGCTCCTCGCTGCGCCGCAACGGCCTGCGGATTCTCGACACGCTGCTCACCAGCTATACCGAGCTGGTGGCGAACACCGAGGCGTATGCCGACGCCGCCAAGCGGACCGCCATGGATGACATCGCGCTGCTGCTCAGCGGGGCGATCCGGGCCCGCGGCAACGTGCTTCTCAAACTCAACGTTCCGTCCGCGCAGCTGACGGCGGTGACAGCGATGCTGCCCGCCATGTCGTCGCCGACGATCACGGCGCTGGCCCGCGGCGACATGAACGCGGTGGAGACCGTGGTGCCGAAGCGCGGCGTCAATACACTGATCCCCGCGCTGAAGGCGGCGGGCGCGCGGGACATCCTGGAGATCCCCATCTCCAAGATCGTCGAGTAGGCCGGCGGCGTCAGCCGCCGGCCGGCGGCTGCGGCCAGGCGCGCACCGGGCCGCGGGCCCAGAGCGTGACCAGGGAGCCCGGCGGCAGGCGGTCGGCGCCCAGCGTGCGCACGATGACGATAGGCGCACCCGGGCCCTGCTCCGGCTGCACCTTCACCACGGCGTCGTGCCCGTGGTAGCCGTAGCCGACGACCCGGCCGGGCAGCCGCCCGGGACCGGCGCCGCCCACCCCCAGCTCGACCTGCTCGGGGCGGACGAGGACGGTGACCGGGCCGTGAGCCGGCGCCTGCCCGGCTCCCGGCCCGGTTCCCGGCTCCACGGCTAGCCTGCCGAGCAGGGTGTCCACCGCGCCGCCGTCGAGCATCCCCTCGACGAGGTTGGCGTCGCCGATGAAGCGGGCCATGTCCGCGTCGACGGGGCGCGCGTAGAGATCCTGCGGCGCGTCGCACTGCGCGATCGTGCCATCGCGCAGGACGGCGACGAGGTCAGCGGTGGACAGCGCCTCATCCTGGTCGTGGGTGACCAGGACTGCTGTCGTGCCCGCCTCGCGGAGCAGTTGCTGGACATCCGCGCGGACGCTGGCGCGCAGATGCGCGTCGAGAGAGGCAAACGGCTCGTCAAGCAGGACGATCTCCGGCCGGATGGCCAGCGCGCGGGCCAGGGCCACCCGCTGCTGCTGGCCCCCGGAAAGCTGGTGCGGGTAGCGCCGGGCGAAGCCGGCCAGCCCGACCGCGTCGAGAAGCTCGGCGGTGCGCTGCCCGCGTCGATCCCTGCGGGCCAGCCCGAACCCGACGTTCGCCTCGACGGTGAGATGCGGGAAGAGGCTGCCTTCCTGGGGGACATAGCCGATGCGGCGCCGTTCCGGGGGCAGGTGGACGCCGGGCCCGTCCGCCACCGCGGTGCCGATCGTGACCGTCCCGGCGTCGGCCCGCTCGAAGCCGGCCAGCACGCGCAGCAGTGTGGTCTTGCCGCTGCCGGACGGGCCGAGGATGGCGGTCAGGGATCCGGCCGGTACCTCCAGGTTCAGCCCGGTGAGCACCCGTTGGGTTCCGAAGGCCTTGTACAGGCCGGCGGCCGCGAGCTGGGTCACGGTGTCATCCCCGGGTCCGCGGATGGTCGAAGAACCGCCCGAGCACGCAGCTCGGCACGGCGGCCACGGCGATCATCACCAGGGCGAACGGCGCTGCCTGGCTGTAGGACAGGTTCGTTTCGTAGCTCCAGAACTGCGTGGCGAGGGTCTGAACGCCGGTTGGCTTCAGGATAAGCGTGGCGGTGAGCTCCGTGACGGCCGAGAGGAACACCAGGCAGAACGCTGCCACCAGGCCCGGCCCGGCGAGCCGCAGCGTGACCCGGCCCAGGACGGCGAGCCGGCGCTGGCCAAGGGAGCGGGCGACCTCGTCGAGGCCGACCGGCGCCCTGGCCAGGGATGCCTTGACCCCGACCAGGGCCAGCGGGAAGAACATGATCGCGTAGGCGAGGACCAGCAACGGCGCGGTCTGGTAGCCGAGGCCACCGGCGTAGTGCTCCGTGAAGTAGCCGAGGGCCAGGGCGATGACGACACCCGGCAGGGCGAGCACGATGTAGGTGCTGCGCTCGAGGAACTGCCGCGCGCGCCCGGCATGCCGCACCGCGAGCAGGGCTACCGGCAATGCCATCAGCGTGGCCAGGGCGGCCGCCGCCGCGCCGTACAGCGCGGTGTGCCCGGCCGCAGCGAGCATCGGCACGCCGGTGATCGCGGGCGGCATGCCGCTGACCATCCAGTAGACGCTCGCGCCGATGGGAACGCCCAGTGCCAGCCCGGTCAGCAGCGCGAAGCCGGCCAGCACCGCGGGCCTCGCCGCGCCGAGCCGCTGCGGCGGGGAGATCCGCTGGGTGAGCGCGCCGGACCTGCTGACCCGCCCTTTGCCGCGGGTCATTCCCTCTCCGGCGAGCACGAGCAGGCTGAGCAGCACGAGCACGAGTGACAGGGCGCTCGCCGCGGGGAGGCTGTACGCCACGTTGATCTCGGTAAAGATCTCGGTCGTGAAGGTCTGGTAGCCCACGATCTCGAAGGCGCCGTATTCGGCCAGCATCACCATCGCGACCAGCAGGCACCCGCCGAGGATGGCCCCGCGGGCCTGGCCGAGCGTGATGCGGACGAACGTGCGCACCCGCCCGGTACCGAGGCTGCGGGCCACCTCTTCCTGGGCCGGGTCGGCGCCGCGCAGGCTGGCGGCCACCGGGAGGTAGACGAGCGGGTAGACGGCGAGCGTCATGACCACCACCGCGCCGCGGAATCCCTGGATCCATGGGGACAGTGACGCCCAGCCGAAGCTGATCACGAAGTCGGGGATGGCCAGGGGTACCACCACCAGGACGGCCCACACCTGCCGGCCAGGGAGATCGGTCCGCTCGACACACCACGCCGCTGCCGTGCCGATGACCGCGCAGAGGGCGGTGACGACCACCGTGAGCCTGATCGTGTTCCACAGCAAGGTGGCGGTGAGCGGGCGGAAGACCAGGTGGGCGATGGTGGACGCACCGTCGTTCCGCGCCTCGACCAGCAGGAAAAGCAGCGGAAGCGCGAGAATCGCCGCGATCAGCGTGCACGCGGCGATCAGCGCCCACGGCCGGGCCGCCCGGCCGGCCGGGCGGGCAGGCGCGGGCCCGGGGGCCGGCTGCTGGCCACGATCCCGGGTCACCGCCGGCGATGCCGTCATCCGCGTGCCCCCGTCCCACGCGGCGTCACAGCAGGCCAGCCTGTTGCAGCAGGGTGATGGCCGGCGACCCGTCCCCCAGCTCCCCGACCGTGATCGGATCCGGCTGGAGCTGGCTGAACGGGGTTTCCGGTGCCGCGGTGGTCACGCCGGCGGCGAGCGGGTACTCGTAGCTGGCCGACTGGGCGCCGATGATCTCCTGGGCCTGCTTACTGACCAGGAACGCAACGAACTTCTGCGCGGCTGCCTGGTGCGCGCTTGATTTGAGCACCGCGGCAGCTGAGACATCGATCACATAGCCGGGATCGCGCGGCGCGAAGTACGCGAGCTTCGAGGGCGTGGCCGCCGCCCCGATCTCCGCCCGCATGCGGTACCAGTAGTACTGATTGATCACGCCGAACGCGGCCGTCCCGCGGTTCACGTCACCGGCGACGGTTTCACTGCTCGGATAGCTGTGCCCGGCGGCATTCGCCTTCAGGCCGGCCAGCCACGTTAGGGTGGCGGGTTTCCCGTGGGCGCGCAGCACCGATGTGACGATCGGCTGGAAGTCGGTCTCCCCGGCGGCCAGGGCGAGCTTGCCCGTGTACTTCGGATCCGCCAGCTGCATGACCGAGCTGGGCAGCTGGCCGCGGGCGATCCGGCTCGGGTTGTAGATCAGCACGCTGACCCGGGCGGACACGCCGACCCAGGCGCCCTGCGGCGAGTCGTACTGGGCCGGCGTGGCCGCCCGGGTGGCCGGCTTCACGGATGACAGCAACCCCTTGTCCTGGAGGAACTGGAGGGCGGGCGTGTTCTCGGCGTAAAAGACATCCGCCGGGGATCGCGATCCCTCCGTCACGATCTGCTCGGCGAGCACGTCCTCGTCGTCGCTGCGCACGTTGACAGTGATGCCGGTCCGCTTCTCGAAGGCGGCGATGAGCTTGTCTGTGGTCTGCGGATGCTGCCCGCTGTAGAGAGTGATCGAGTTCCCGGCGGCCCCCGGCTGCGATCCTCCGCACCCGGCGAGCAGGATACAGGCCAGCGCTGCGGCGGGCAGGGCCGGGACGGCTCCCCATCGCTTCACCCTCAACTGTCGCCTCCTGGCCGTCCCACTGTGTGGATCTTCCGGTTCGGGCCGAACGAAGCTTAGGCTAACCTAAGTTAGACCGTCAATTCCCGCCGGATGCGCTCGCCATGGCGTCCCGGACCGGTGTGAACGTAATCTGTAGGTATCTCCGGGGGAAGTTCCGGCCCTGGTCGCGGCCCGCCGCGGTGGTCGGCCAACGACTGTCCCGGGGCCCCGGGCTGGGTGAGACGTTCAGAGGTGACAGGTCGTGCGAGACATCCTGGACCCCATAACGAAATGGTGGGACAGCGGCGAGACGTTCGGCCTGGCCACTGTGGTGCGCACCTTCCGCAGCGCACCCAGGGAGCCCGGTGCCGCGCTCGCGGTATCCGACAGCGGTGAGGTCGTCGGCAGCGTTTCCGGCGGCTGCGTGGAAGGTGCCGTCTACGAGCTGGCTCGCGAGGTGCGCGAGACCGGGCAGGCGGTTTTGCAGACCTATGGCGTGAGCGATGACGATGCCCTCGCTGTCGGCCTGACCTGCGGCGGGATCCTGCACATCTTCGTAGAGCCGGTCGGCGCGGCGGTCTTTCCCGAACTCGGTGACGTGGCGGCCGGTATCGCGGCGGGAGAGCCGGTAGCCGTGGCCACGGTCATCGAAGGGCCGGGCCGGGTCGGCGCGCGGCGGGTGATCTGGGCCGCCGCCGAGCCGGGGGCGGCCGCCCGGGGCGGCGCGGCCGGGACCCTGGGGGCCGGGGACCGGCTCGATCAGGCCGTCGACGATGACGTGCGGGGCATGCTGGCCCAGGGACTGACCGGTGTCCGCCGCTACGGCGCGCACGGTGAGCGGCGCGGAGATGACCTCGCCGTGTTCGTGCACTCGTTCGCGCCGCCGCCACGGATGCTGGTGTTCGGCGCCATCGACTTCGCCGCGGCAGTGGCCCGGGCCGGAAAGTTCCTTGGCTACCGCGTCACGGTCTGCGACGCCCGGCCGATCTTCGCGACCCCGGCCCGGTTCCCCGAGGCCGACGAGGTCGTGGTCGACTGGCCGCACCGGTACCTGGCCCGCACCCCGGTGGACGAGCGGACGGTGATCTGCGTTCTCACTCACGATCCCAAGTTCGACGTGCCGCTGCTCGAGGTCGCCCTGCGAACGCCCGCCGGCTACATCGGTGCCATGGGCAGCAGGCGCACTCACGAGGACCGGCTCGCCCGGCTACGCGAGGCCGGGCTCTCTGCTGCCGAACTCGCCCGGCTGCGCTCGCCGATCGGGCTCGACCTGGGGGCCAGGACGCCTGAGGAGACCGCGGTGTCGGTCGCCGCCGAACTCATCCAGCTCCGCTGGGGCGGTTCCGGGCAGCCGCTGACCGGGACGTCGGGGCGGATCCATCACGGCTGAAGGCTCTACCCTTGGTGATTGTGAAGACACGCATCGCCGGGGTGCTGCTCGCTGCTGGGGAGGGCAGCAGGCTCGGCAGTCCCAAGGCATTGGTAGAGCTTGGCGGGATACGGCTGGTCGACAGGGGCATCGCGCTGCTGCGTGATGGCGGCACGGCTCCGGTGGTGGCGGTCACCGGCGCGGCGGTCGTCGACCTGCTCGGCGTCATCACCGTGCATAACCCGGACTGGCGGAGCGGCATGGGATCGTCGCTGGCGGTCGGCCTCGGCTCGGTCCCGGCCAGCTGCGACGCCGCGGTGGTCGCGCTGGTGGATCAGCCGCTGATCGGGCCCGGCTCGGTGCGGCGGCTGATCGCCGCGTACCGGGAGGGGGCGCGCGTCGCCGTCGCGGCCTACTACGGCAAGCCGCGCAACCCGGTCCTGCTCGCTCGCGAGCACTGGCCGGCGGCGATGGCGCTGGCCGCTGGGGATGTCGGAGCGCGGCCGTTCCTGCGCGCCCACCCGGACCTGGTGACCCTGGTGGAGTGCGCGGACACCGGCAGCGCTGACGATGTCGACACTCCGCAGGACCTCGCTCGCATCGCCGGGATCGTCGCGGCCGCCGAGCCGACTGCCAGCTGAGAGTCAGCTGACCCTCAGCTGACGGCGGTCAGGTCCACGGTCAGGCCACGGTCACCTGGATACCCCAGGTGTGCGTCACGCTGTCGCCCGGCTCCAGCAGGAGCAGGTCCACCCCGGAAGCGAAGGCATTGGGGGGGCAGGTCATTGGCTCCACGGCCAGGGCCCGGCGCCGATGCGGGGGGTCGAGCGTGTCGCCGGTGAACACCTGGAGCCACTGGTAGCCGGGGCCCACCCAGAGCGCGACCTGAGTTCCGCCGCCGTCCAGCCGTGCCCAGGCGCGGCCGCTCGCGTCGCGGGTAAGGCCGGTAAGCGCGTGATCGAGGCGCGTCCCGGCGAGCGCCCGGGATGCGCGGAAGTCGAACGGGGTGCCAGTCACGTCCTGCACCGGCCCGGACGGGATGCCCCGCTCGTCGGCCGGCAGCCACATCCCGCCGGGCAGCATCAGTTCGCAGTCGTCGATGGCGGGGGTGCCCGCGGTCAGGTACGGGTGCGACCCGGTGCCGTACGGGGCGGGCGCGGAACCAGCGTTGCGCGCGGTGATTCTCACCTGCAGGCCGCTGTCCGCGCCGAGCAGGTACTCGGCCTCGATGTCCAGGCAGAACGGATATCCTTGGCGGCCCAGCAGAACGTGCCGCAGGGCAACCGCCTCCGAGGTGCGTGCTGCGACATCCCAGCCGGCCCACCGGGTCAGCCCGTGGATGGCGTTGAGGTGGCCAGGCTCGCTCAGGTCCAGCTGGTACTGGGTGCCATCGATGGTGTAGTGGCCGCCGTCCACCCGGTTTGGCCACGGAGCGAGGAGCTGGCCGGAGGCGCCGGGCGGCAGGATGTCGGGACTGTACTCCCCGATGACCGGCCGGCCAAGGTAGTGCAGCGCGCGCAGCCCGGCACCGAGTTCGGTAACGGTAGCCCGGTAATCGCCCGCGGAGATCTCGTGCTGTGCGCCGGTGAGCGGAACCATGAATAGCTTGCCTGCGTCTCCCAGTCCCATGTGCGCCGGCCCGCTGCCGGTGACGCTGCCCGCGATTGTGCCACTGCCGGCCGGAGCTTAGTGCCGGCGGGGCTGCTTGGGGAGCGGGGGACCGTCAGCCCCGCCGGCTATTGCACCATAACCGTCTGGGTGGCCCATCCGGGCGAAGTTTCTTAAGCCGCAAGGAGTCCACAAGATCTTGCCCAGGGCGGGTTCGTCTCCCGTGCGGCAGGCTGCCAGTATGACAGCTAGTTATCCGGTGCATACTCTTCGTCGTTGTCCCGGCAACCTGGCTTATCGGGGGTACCGCATGGCAGATGAGTCTGCACTGACCGCGGATGCGGTGGCGCGCCGCCCGGCCCCGAGTTCCTCGCCCGGCTATGCCTCCGTAGACCGGGATCTGCTGATCCCGGGTGCTTCGGCCCTGGTGCGCGAACTGGCCACCGCGGCGATGGCCTTGGACGCTCGCCTGATCGCGGAGATCATCCGCGTCGCGGTGGCCTGCGACGGGGTCATCGGTACCTGGGAATACCTTCTCATTCCGCTGATTGCGGGCATAGGTGACCAGCACCTCAAGACGGGCAGCCTCATCGATGTCGAGCACGTCCTGACGGCCGCAGCGTGTGACGTCCTGGCGGAAGCCTCGGCGGCGCTGTCCCGGCCGGCTCAGCACCCCCCGGTCCTGCTGTCCTGTGCCGAGGAGGAGCAGCACACCCTGTCCCTGCATGTGCTGGCGGCCGCCCTGGCTGAAGAGGGCGTCGCCACCCGGATGCTCGGTGGCCGGGTGCCTCGTCGCGCCCTGGCCGAGGCCATCTGGCGCAGTCACCCGGCGGTGGTCCTCCTCTGGTCGCAGACCGCAGCCACGGGCGACCCGGGTCCTCTGGCCGAGTTGCGGGATCATCCCAGCCGTCCGACGATCTTCGTCGGCGGTCCAGGCTGGGACCGTCACCAGATCCCGGACGCCGTCGAGTTCCTGCCCAGCCTGGCCGCGGCCGTGTCTCAGGTGGAGGCCGCCCTGGGCCTGGATCGACCGGCGCAGCAGCAGGCTTAGGGCATGTCCCGTGGACAGGCCTAGCCGGGCGGGACGAGCGGGATGAGAGAGCCGTTACGGACGGCTTCCGCGGCGAGCAACCCGAACAGGTAGAAGTACGCCGCCTCCTCGTCGCTGAAGGTGCGCACCTCGTGCCGGGCGCCCTCCGACGCGCTGAAGACCTCGAAGCCGTCGGGGGTCCGGATCAGGCACATCGCACCGTCAGCCTCCTGCTCGAGGGCATAAGCGGTGCGCGGCACCGCCGCGAGGTCGGCAAGTTCGGAGAAGATCGACCGCGTCGGCACGCGCTGCCGGCGCGCCGCCCGCCCGCCCTGCTCGCGAGCCCGGCCGCCGCGCCCCGTGCTGGCGTCCGCTCCCGGTGCGCCGCCATCAGGAGCGGGCCGGAACCCGTTCTGCGCCTCGGGCACGTCCAGCGGCTCGCCCCACCCGGTGGCCCGGCCGGGGTAACCAGACCCGTTCCACGGCCCGCCGGGCGCTGCGGCCACGCCGTTGTGGTGGCCAGGGTCAGCGGCCATCGCATCCGCACCCGCGGGCGGCAGTTCGGTTTCCGGCAAGGCGCGCCAGGGCGCCGTGCCATAGGGGTAGGACGGTACGGACGGTGTCTCGGCCGGGGGCTGGGTCCAGTGCAGAGGCTGCTCGACCTTTTCCTCGGTGAGCGAGGTCACCTCCTCGCGCGGCGTCAGCAGCTCGAACACGCCGCGGTCCACCTGCCAGTAGCCGAGATCCCGGGCCCGGCGGGCGTCAGTGCCCAGGTAGGTGATGTGCAGCCGGTTACCGAGGTCGTCAAGGACCAGGCAGGGCTCGTCCCGGAAGATGCCGACCGGCCTGGACTCCCACAGGGCGTCGACTTCCGCCCGGATGACCCTCTTGCGCCAGTGCCCGGTCGCGGGCTCGAAGCCGAGTTCCTCGGGCGGCGGCAACGCCGCGAACAGGACCACGTCGGACTCCGCCGGGCCGAGCCCGACCTCGTACGGCGCGCCGCGATAGCTCGCCATCAGCCGGAAGCGCATGGCTCAGAGCCGCCTGGCTGGGTGCAGCCACACTTGCCCGTCGTACTGGGCGATGAACTCCTCGCCCTCAGCCGCGATGCGGTAGATCTCCGCGCCTACCGGGACCGGCACCGGCAGTGTGTAGAACTCGGGAATCGCGTTGCGCGGCGCGCCGGGCGGCCCCAGGCCGTTCTCCGTGGCGGGCGGGACCAGGGAGGTCCCCATATCCAGGGCGCGCCACCGCATCACGTAGATTTCCGGCATCCCGGCGGAGAACTCCGAGCCGGCGTAACCAAGACCGAGGACCTCGTAGAAGTCGGCCGGGCCGCGGAAGGTGCAGTCCCACACCCGGTACACATATCCGGCGATAACCGACCGCTGCCCATTCAGGTACGGCTCAACGAGCCGGGGCGGTATCACCTTCTGCATCGGTGTGCCCGGCTCGATGGTCCCGGTCAGTTGATCCGCGTGGGTCACACGCTCCCCTGGGGTCGGTATGTGGGTGATGCTCGAAAGACTCTCATATGGCGATTTCCCCCTCAACTGCTTCGGCCGAGCCCGCGCCGCCGCGCCCGGGCTGCGGATCAAGTAGCAGGCCGGGACGCCTAGGGTTGAGCCGTGCCTGAGCAGAACGCGGGCGGGCGGCAGCGGTCCGGCGACGAGGGCGGCGCGGATCCCATGGTGGCCGCGGCGCTCACGGCCTACGCCGCGGGTACGGGCAGCGAGTATGCCGCCCTCACGGCACTCGCCGGCGGCCGGCTGCTCGTGCCAGTCGTAGCTGTCCTATCCAACGAAGCCCACGAGGCTGATGCGGCCGGTGAGAAGGTCAGCGAGATGGCGTTGCCGACCCTGGTCGGCCATGATGGCCGGGCCGCCGTGCTGGCGTTCACTTGCCTCGGCTCGCTTACCCGGTGGCGGCCGGACGCCCGGCCGCTCCCGGTCCCCGCGCAGCGGGTCTGGCAGGCCGGAACCCAGGAAGCCGGCGCCGTCGTCATCGACGTCGCCGGGCCGGTGCCGCTGGCCGTGGAGGGTGCCCGGCTGGCCGCCCTGGCCGGAGGCGGGAGAGCGCCGCTGCCCCATGAGGACCCGGATGTGCGGGCCGCGGCCGAGGCGGCGCTGGCCGGCGAGCCGCTGATCACCGGCGCCCGGCTGGCCGAGCCGGCCGACGGCAGCGATGTCGCCCTCCAGGTGATGCTGGCGGCAGGCTGTGACGCGGCACTGGCCGGCGCGGCGGTCCGGCGCGCCGTGGCCGGCCTGATGAGCGCCACGGGCGGCAGGTTCCGCCGCGGCGTGGGGGTGGGAGTGGTCGAGGCTGGCCGGATGCCGGGCTGGCCATGATCAGGCGGCTGGATGCGCGGCGGCCCGGCGGGATCGCCGGCGTGGGAGGATCTGCACCATGCTTCGCTGGCTGACCGCGGGAGAGTCACATGGCCGGGCGCTCGTCGCGATCTACGAGGGCCTTCCGGCCGGGGTGGGGATCACCACTGCCGATGTCGCCGCCGCGCTGGCGCGCAGGCGGGCCGGGTATGGCCGCGGCGCCCGGATGAAATTCGAGCAGGACGAGGTCGAGATCACCGGCGGGGTCCGGCATGGCCGCACGCTTGGCGGCCCGGTCGCGATCCGGGTCGCCAATACTGAATGGCCCAAGTGGGAGACGGTAATGTCGGCCGACCCCGTCCCGCCGGAAGACCTGGCCGACGTGGCCAGGAACGCCCCGCTGACCCGCCCGCGGCCGGGCCACGCCGACCTCGCCGGCATGCAGAAGTACGGGCACGACGACGCGCGCCCGGTCCTGGAGCGCGCGAGCGCGCGCGAGACGGCCGCCCGGGTGGCAGTCGGTGAGCTTGCCCGGCAGTACCTGCGTCAATCGTTCGGCATAGAAGTGGTGAGTCATGTGGTGTCGCTCGGCGCGGTGTGCGCGCCTGAGGGAGTGCTCCCTGGCCCGCAGGACGGGCCGAGGGTGGACGCTGACCCGGTGCGCTGCCTGGACGTCGCCGCGAGCGCAGCCATGCGGGAGGAAATCGACGCCGCGCGCAAGGACGGGGATACCCTCGGCGGCGTCGATTTCCTCCCGCATGGC
>DAIRVB010000025.1:5062-14928 GCA_036803065.1 Streptosporangiaceae bacterium | reverse complement strand
CCGGGCCCACCGCCGCCGGGCCCACTACCACCGGGCACCTTGCCGCCGGGCCCACCGCCGGGCACCTTGCCAGCGGCGGGGTTGCCACCGGGACGTCCACCCTTGGGCTTCTTCTTCGCCTTCTTGCCCCTGACGCTCTTCTGGGCCGCCCGGCGCATGCCAGGGATCGGCGGCATGCCCGGCACGCCGCCGCCGCCCATCATCTGGCGCATCATCTTCTGGCCTTCGAGGAACCGGACGACGAGGTTGTTGACCTCGCCCACGGTGACCCCGGACCCGTTGGCGATGCGGGCGCGCCGGGATCCGTTGAGTATCTTGGGGTTTTTTCGCTCTTGAGGGGTCATCGAATTGACGATGGCCGCGGCCCGGTCCAGGTCGCTGTCGTTGACCTGGCTGAGCAACTCACGGTTCTGCGCGGCCCCGGGCAGCATGCCGAGCAGGTTCCCGATCGGCCCCAGCTTGCGGACCATGGCCAGCTGCTCGACGAAGTCCTCAAGGGTGAACCCCTCGCCGGAGGCGAGCTTGCCGGCCATCGCGGCGGTCTGATCCTCGTCGAAGGCCCGCTCCGCCTGCTCGATCAGGGTGAGCATGTCCCCCATGTCGAGGATCCGCGACGCCATCCGGTCCGGGTGGAAGACGTCGAAGTCCTCGAGCTTCTCCCCCGAGGACGCGAACATCACCGGCCGGCCGGTGAGCTGGGCGATCGACAGGGCCGCGCCGCCCCTGGCGTCACCATCCAGCTTGGTGAGCACGACACCGTCGTAGCCGACGCCGTCGAGGAACGCCTGGGCGGTGACCACGGCATCCTGGCCGATCATGGCGTCCACCACGAACAGGATCTCGTCGGGGTCGACGGCGTCCCTGATGTCGGCGGCCTGGCGCATCATCTCCTCGTCGATGCCCAGCCGCCCGGCGGTGTCCACGATCACGATGTTGTGCAGCCGGTGGCGGGCCTCCTCCAGCGACTGGCGGGCCACCTCCACCGGGTCACCCACGCCGTTGCCAGGCTGGGGGGCGAATACCGGCACGCCCGCGCGCTCGCCGACGACCTGGAGTTGCTGGACCGCGTTGGGCCGCTGCAGGTCCGCCGCGACGAGCAGCGGGGTGTTGCCCTGCTCACGGAGCCAGAGCCCCAGTTTCGCGGCGAGCGTGGTCTTGCCGGAACCCTGCAGGCCAGCCAGCATGATCACGGTCGGCGGCACCTTGGCGAACCGCAGCCGGCGCGTCTCGCCACCGAGGATCCCCACGAGTTCCTCGTGGACGATCTTGATGACCTGCTGCGCCGGGTTCAGCGCGGCGGAGACCTCTTCGCCGGAGGCACGCTCCTTCACCCGGGCGATGAACTGCCTGACCACAGGAAGCGCTACGTCCGCCTCCAGCAGCGCGATGCGGATCTCGCGGGCGGTCGCGTCAATGTCAGCGGCGGACAGCCGGCCATGTCCCCGGAGCGTGGAGAAGACCTGGGTCAGCCGGTCGGAAAGAGTCTCGAACACGGGTCCCAGGCTATCCGCTCGGCGGTACCCAGTCGGTGCTTGCCGACCCGTGCCTTATCAAGCCGTGCTGGCCAGACGAGCTTGCCATCCCGTGCTTAGCACGCCGTGCTTACCAAGCCGGGCTTAGCAAGCCGGGCTGGCCAGCCCGCGCGGTAGGCGGCCCGCGCCCGCTGACCCGCGTTAGCCAGTGAGGGCGGCCAGTACCTGCGCCGCGATCTTCCCGCGGATCCGTGAGCCCCCCACCGGCCCGCCCGAGGCATCCACCACGTAGAAAACGTCCACGGCCTCAGCGCCGAGGGTTTCCACCCGGGCCGCCCGGACGTCCAGGCCGCAGTCGCCGAGCGCACGGCCGATCCGCCAGAGCAGCCCAGGCCGGTCGTGCGCCCGCACTTCGATCACAGTTGCGGTGCGCGACGCGTCGTCCACCAGGGTGACCTTGGGCGGGGCGACCGGGACCGGGGAGTCGCTGTGCGCCCGCATCCGGCGCTCCAGTCGCTCCGCCACATCCAACCGCCCCTCCAACGCCCGGCGTAGGTCGCTGGTGACCAGGTCCGCGTCGGGTGGGTCGCCGTACTCGGAGGCCACGGTGAACGAGGCCACCGCCATCGGCCCGTGCGAGGTGGCGTTGGCGGAACGCACTGCTAGCCGGTGCGAGGCGAGCACCCCGGCGGCCTCCCACAACAGCCCAGGGCGGTCCGGGGCGACGATGGTCACTTCCGGGCCTTTCACCCATGCCGCAGGAACACCCTGGTCAGCGAGCGCCTGCTGTTCGGGGCGCAGCGGCAACGGCTCCGGGGGCGCCTCGCCGGCCAGCACCGAGCCGACCCGCCGGACCAGGTCGCCGACCAGGTTCTCCTTCCAGTCATTCCACGCGGCCGGCCCGGTCGCCAGGCCGTCCGAGATGGCAATCGCGTGCAGCAACTCCAGCAGCGGGCGCCCGCCCACGGCCTCGGCGACCTGCGCCACAGTGACCGGATCGTCCAGGTCGCGCCGGGTCGCGGTCTGCGGAAGCAACAAATGATGCCTAACGGCCCCGGCCACAAGCTCGGCGTCCGAAGGTCCGAGCCCTACCCGGCGGGCCACGTCACGGGCTACCACCTCGCCGGTCACCCGGTGGTCACCGGGCCAGCCCTTGCCGATGTCGTGCATCAGCGCGGACAGGAGCAACAGGTCAGGGCGGGCCACGTCGCGGGTGAGCGCGGCCGCCCGCGCCGCTGTTTCGACGAGATGACGGTCCACCGTGTATGTGTGCAGGGGATTGCGCTGGGGACGGTTGCGCACACGGTCCCAGTCCGGCAGCAGGGTGGCTATCAGGCCCTCCTGGTCGAGCGCTTCCCAGACCGGGATGGCGGGCGGCCCCGCGCCGAGCAATGCGACGAGGGCGTCCCGCGCCTCCGGCGGCCACGGCACCGGCAGCGGCGGGCAGCCGGCCAGCCTGGCGAGCGTGCGCGGCGGCAGGCCCAGCCCGGCCTGGGCAGCCGCCGCGGCGGCCCGGAGCAGCAGCACCGGGTCGGTGGCCGGGTTGGCGGCCCGGGCGAGCACCACCTCCCCGTCCTGCTCGACGAGCCCGTCAGCGAGCGGGCGGCGCTGCGCCTTGCCGCGGCGCCTGCCGCCCCGGCTCCGTTCGGCCTGGCGGAATGCCTGATCCACGGAGTAGGCGATGGTACGGGCAGCACCGGCCAGGTGGCGCATGAGCGCGTCCGCATCCAGCAGGCCGAGCACCCTCGCGACCTCGTCCTGCTCCTGCAGCACGAGGCGGTCGGTGGGGCGCCCGGTTACTTCGTGCAGCGCGTGCCGCGCGTCCATGATCGACTCGTAGGCCGCGCGGACCCGCGGGCCCGGACCGGGGGCGACCCAGGCTGCGGCGACGGCCTGGATGGCATGCACATCACGGAGCCCGCCCCTGGCGTCCTTCAGGTCGGGCTCGAGCAGGAAGGCGAGTTCACCGCAGCGCTGGGCCCGCTCCACGTACAGGGCCTGCAGGTCGGCCAGCCGGGTGCGGGCCGCCGCGCGCCAGTCTTCCAGCGCGCCGAGCCGCAGCGTACTGGTGAACTCGGGGTCGCCCGCCACGTGGCGGGCGTGCAGCAGGCCCAAGGCGACCTTGAGATCGACGCGGGCCACCCGGCGCGCTTCCGCCGTAGTGCGGACCGCGTGGTCCAGGCGGGTACCCGAATCCCAGATCGGATACCAGATCCGGTCGGCCATCGCCGCGATCCCGGCCCGGCCGTCGTGCAGCAGCAGAACATCGAGGTCGCTGCCGGGAAGCAGTTCACGGCGCCCGTACCCGCCCAGCGCGACGAGAGCTACACCGGGCTCCGCGCCCAGCAGGGACGCGAGCCAGCGGTCCGTGTCCAGGCTCCTGCGGGCACGATCCGCGGCGAAGGATGTCAGGGGCGGCCCGTCGGACTGTGGACGGGGCGAGGGGGCTGATGTCACCTGTATCCGCTCTCCAGGCCCGTCCACAGCATCGACAGCGAGCCTAGAGAGCGCCCGAGCCGCGCTCCCCGGTGCGCACCCGGACCACCGTCTCGACCGGGACCGACCAGACCTTGCCGTCCCCAATCCGTCCCGTCTGTGCCGCCTTGACGATCACGCCGATCAGGTCGTCGGCGTCCTCGTCGTCGGTCAGCACTTCCAGCCGGACCTTGGGTACCAGGTCAACCTGGTACTCCGCACCCCGGTACACCTCTGTGTGGCCGCGCTGCCGGCCATAGCCGCTCGCCTCGCTCACGGTCATACCGTGAACGCCGAAGGCCTGCAGCGCGGCCTTCACTTCATCCAGCTTGAAGGGTTTGATCACGGCGGTGATGAGTTTCATGCGACCCACCTCTCGGGCACCCTGTCCTGTGCCGACCCTCTGCCGGCGGCGTTTCGCCCGCCGTCACGGAGTGTTTCGGGGCCGTGAAAGACGCGCCTGCCATGTTACGTACGTGTTTCATTATGGTACGGCCCGTCATCCCGGGCCAGGATGCAGCCCCGGCAGGTCGCGATCGTGCCGGACATAGTTGGGCCGCAGATCAGCCTCGTCGTAGTAGCGATGGAACACCTCTGTGGTCGATCCGGAGATCGGTGGGACGATCCAGGACCAGTCGGCCGGGCAGACCCGCCGGGCGCGTTCCTCCCGGGCGAGGTGGGTGAGGAAGCGGCGTGACTCGGTGTGGTGATCAGCAATGGTGACGCCAGCCGCGTCGAACGAGTGCAGCACCGCCACGTTCAGCTCGACCATGACCCTGTCCCGCCAGAGGGACCGATCGCTGGACAGGTCCAGGCCCATCCGGGCGGCGATCTCGGGCAGCTGGTTGTAGCGGTCGCAGTCGGCCAGGTTCCGCGCGCCGATCTCGGTGCCCATGTACCAGCCGTTGAAGGGGGCGGCCGGATAGCAGATCCCGCCAATTTCGAGACACATGTCCGTGATGACCGGCACTGCGTGCCAGCGCAGGCCGAGTTCCGCGAACCAGTCGAAGCGCGGATGGCTGAGTGGGACCTCGAGCACCGCGTCACTGGGCAGCCCGAATACCCCAGGCGGCCCACCAGCGGTGGAGATGACCAGCGGCAGGACGTCGAACCTGCTTTCCCCGCCGTGCCAGCCGAGGCTCAGCGCCAGGCCGGTCAGGTCGGCGTTGCGCGGATCACCGTGCACTGTGCCATCCGGGCGCTGGTAACCCGCGTACCGGACGATCTGCTCGTTCCAGATGCGCGGGCCAGGGCGGCCCGGGGTGTCCGGCGCGAACACCGTGATGGTGGGCCGGATCCGGCCGCCGTTCGTGGCCCTGCGCAGGTGGACCGCGCACTCCGCGGCGATGTCAGCCGCCATGCTCACATCCCGGCGATCCCGCACCTGCAGGCTCTGCCAGTAGAGCCGCCCTATGCACCGGCAGCTGTTTCGCCAGGCCACCCGCGCGCCGAAGACAAGTTCTGCGGATGTGTGCTGGTAAGTGCCGGTCAGCTCGACCTCGCGACGGATCTCGCGCAGCCGCAGGCCTACCTCACCGGCCTCGGGGCACTCACGCCGGTGCAGGCGGATGAACTCGGCGACGGCGTCCATATCGACCGGCCGCGCCGGCTCCTGGCGCGCGCCCTGCGTCCGGCCCTGCGTTGTGCCCGGGGGGGCCGCCGGGCACATGACACCGACGCCGGGACCGGTGGTCACCCTTTTCAGGTCCATCGGGCGCGCCATCGGTCCTATGGCAGCCGAAGCCATATCCGCCGGCCGCGCCGCGGCCACACCCATATATGTCGGCCGCGCATCGGCCTGCTCAGGATCCGGCGCCTGTCTTGACGGGGGCGGCGACGGAGCTAGTCGCGCTAAACGTCCCCGGCCAAACAGCGTCCTCATAGCCCCGCCATATCTTCATAGCTCCGCGATCTCGGCACGCTTGCCGTGGTTATCGCACTATGGCAGCGTAAATCGATAAGTGGATTGAAGCAATAGCAAGGCATGCAATAAAGCTGCCTCTATCGTCCTTTGCCGAAAGCGGTCTGTATTCTCATTCAGGGCATACAGGGACATCAGTACAACACTGCGCGCGGTGCAGCCCTCCGTGCCCCTTACGTTCATCACGAGGGGGACGGATCAGCGGATGCCCAAGCACCGGGCGACGTGCTCAGCGCGTCTGCTCATGACCCGCATTTGCGTTGTATGCAAGTCCTGATTCGCCGGGCACTTCCGCGAGGTCGGTGTGGATGCGCCACTTCCGCATTCCCGTGATGCTCAGTGCCTCGATACTCTTCCGCACCATCTCGGCCGGCCCACTGATGTACACGTCCTCGCCTGGCTGGGGCCGTTGGCGGGCGATGACATCGGGGAGCAGCCCCCTGATGCCGCTGTATTCACGCTCGTCGGAGACTGCCGGGGTAATCCGCAGCCACGGGTAACCCGTCTCAAGCTTCCACAAATCGGGTAGATCGTAGAACTCCGACTGCCTGCGCACACCGAGGAACAGCCGGATCTTCCGGCGCTTGGCTGGCGAGCTGTCCTTGATGGCCTGCTCGATAAGTGCCTTGATCGGGGCCAGGCCGGTACCCCCGGCGACGCAGAACAGGCCGTTGCCCGATCCCGCGGCGAGCGTCATGGTGCCTTGGGGCGCCCCCAGATTGACCAGGTCACCGACCCGGGTGTGGTGCGCGAGCGCGGTGCTGACCCAGCCGCCGGGGACAGCCCGGATGTGGAACGAGAGGGTGCCGTCCTCGCGGGGCGCGTTAGCGACGGAGAACGGACGCCAGACCCGGTGCCAGCGAGCCGACTGAATGCTGACGTGCTGACCAGCACGATAGGGAAACGGCTTGTCCGTCCGGACGGTCAGCACGGCCAGGGTGGGCGTGCGTAGTTCGTGCCCGATGATCTCGCCGGTCCACCAGGGCGGGGAATGCTTCGCTGCGGCGGCCGCCGCGGCGATCATGAGTTCCGCTGCCCGTTGATAAGCATCGGTCCAGGCCAGTTCAGCACTTTCGGTCCATGCGTTACCGGCGAACTTGCGGAGGGTGGCCAGAAGTGCCTGGCCCACCGCCGGGTAGTGCTCGGCCTGCACTCCGTACTTGCGGTGATCCTGCCCGAGTTGGCAGACGAACGACTCCATCTCCTCCGGCCTGCCCAGGGTGAACACAATCCTGGTTAGCGCCCGGAAGAGGCGGTCGCGCTGAAAGTCCATGGCAGCCGGGAACATCACGCGAAGCCGCGGATTCTCGGCAAAGAGACGCCCGTAGAAATAAGCCACGGCCTTGTCACCCGCGCGCGAGACGATCCGGAAGGTCTCTTCTATCGCGGGTAAACCCGACGGAACGGACGGAACAGACAACTCGCCTGGCGGACCGTCCATGGCGCTGACGCCGTCATTCAGTGCACCGGCATCACTATCGCCTAGCAGGGTGGCCACCTCTCGAAGTGTGCCACACCGGCCAGGTGATCACAACCAAATCTCGCGCAGATACGGACTGATAGCCACTTTAGATGTTAAATATGAAGATCCTTAGTTATTAACTGTGAAGATCCTTAGTTATATGTCATGCCAGAGAATGCCGCGCAGGAATGCCGTATCACAGAATACTGTGCCGGAAATGTCTACCCCGGGGAATGCCCGCTAGGCTTGCTGGCGGCCCGGCTCTGTCTCATCGGCCAGCCGCTCCACCGCCGGCCCGCCGATCCAACGGGGGAACGACAGCAGAGCGTCTCTGGTGCTGCTCCAACGACAGCGGAGCGCCTCTGGTGTCGTTGGAGCGCCTGGCCATCGCCTGTCGAACTCAGCCGATCGATCGCGCGCCGGGCCGGGTTCATTGACCGCACGCCGTGCGGAGTGCTGCTTCATGCGGTGCGGCTCGATGGCCGGAGATCAGCCCAGGATCGCGTCGACGAATGCGGCCGGCTCGAACGGCGCCAGGTCGTCGGGACCCTCGCCGAGGCCGACCAGCTTGACGGGCACGCCAAGCTCCCGCTGCACCGCGATGACGATCCCGCCCTTGGCGGTCCCGTCGAGCTTGGTCAGGATGATCCCGGTGATGTCCACCACCTCGGCGAACACCCGGGCCTGGCGCAGCCCGTTCTGGCCGGTGGTGGCGTCGAGCACGAGCAGGACCTCGTCCACGGTGGCGCGCTTCTCGATGACGCGCTTGATCTTGCCGAGCTCGTCCATCAGCCCGGTCTTGGTGTGCAGCCGCCCGGCGGTGTCCACGATGACCGTGTCCACCCGCTCGGTGATGCCTTCGCTTACTGCCTCGAAAGCGACACTCGCCGGGTCCGCGCCCTCCCGATCGGAGCGGACCACCCGCGCACCCACCCGCGCACCCCAGGTCTGGAGCTGGTCGGCGGCTGCGGCACGGAACGTGTCAGCGGCGCCGAGCAGCACGCTGCGCCCGTCGCCGACCAGGGCACGGGCGAGCTTGCCGCATGCGGTGGTCTTGCCGGTGCCGTTCACTCCCACCACGAGCAGCACGGCTGGCCTGTCGCCGTGCCGCTGTGCGTGCAGCGTCCGGTCCATGTCCGGGCCGATCGCACGGATCAGCTCGCCGCGCAGCATGGCCCGCACCTCTTCCGGGTTCCGGGTCCCGGCCACCCTGACCTGGGTTTTAAGTTCCTCAACGATCTGCCGGGACGGACTCACGCCCATATCTGCCGCGAGCAGAGTGTCCTCAATGTCCTCCCATGCCTGGTCATCGAGGGCACCCCGGGAGAGCAAGCCGAGCAGCACCGACCCGAACCCGGTCTGTGACCGGGCGAGCCGGCCACGCAGCCGGACCAGCCGGCCGGCCAGCGGCGGTGGCCGCTCAAGGTCCGGGGCTGACGGCTCCGCGACCGGCGGCAGCACATCGACCCCCGCCGCGGCCTCGTCCGCCTGGCCCGCGCGGCCGACCGGGCCCGGTGCGGGCGCCTTCGGCGGCCGCGGCAGTGCGCCAGGGCCGCGGCGTCGTGGGCGGAGCAGGAGCGTGGTGCCGCCGCCGATGACCAGCAGGGCAAGGATGGCGACGATGATGATCAGTAGTTCCATAACGGCCCCAGTCTGGCAGATGCCCCGTGGTCAGCTAAACCGTGCTCAGCTACACCGCGCTCAGATACACCGTGCTCAGGCGCTCTCGCGCTCCCGCAGGCGCTGGCTCACCACGGATGACACGCCGTCGCCGCGCATGCTGATGCCATACAGCGCGTCCGCGACCTCCATGGTCCGCTTCTGGTGAGTGACGATGATCAGCTGGGAGCTGGACCGCAACTCCTCGAAAATGTGCAGCAACCGCTGCAGGTTGGTGTCGTCAAGCGCGGCCTCGACCTCGTCGAGCACGTAGAACGGGGACGGGCGGGCCTTGAAGATGGCGACCAGGAAGGCAATCGCGGTGAGCGACCTCTCGCCGCCGGACAGCAGCGACAGCCGCTTGACCTTCTTACCCGGTGGCCTGGCCTCGAAGTCGATCCCGGTCGCCAGCATGTCGTCGGGCTCGGTCAGCACCAGCCGACCCTGGCCACCGGGGAACAGCCGTCCGAAGATGTCCTCGAACTCCCTGGCCGTGTCCTCGAAGGCGGCCGCGAACACCTGCTGCACCCGGTCGTCCACCTCCTTGACGACGGTCAGCAGGTCGCGGCGGGTCTTCTTGATGTCCTCGAGCTGGGTGGCAAGGAACGTGTGCCGCTCCTCTAGGGCGGCGAACTCCTCCAGGGCCAGCGGGTTCACTTTGCCCAGCTGGTCGAGCTGGCGCTGCGCGGCCGCGGCGCGGCGCTCCTGCTCGGCCCGGACATAGCGGGTCGGCGGCGGCGGCTCCACCTCGCCCGGGGCTTCCCCGGGGCGGGCTGCGCCATCGCGGCGGGCCGCGCCATCGCGGCGGGCCGCGCCATCGGAGCGGGCCGCGCCATCGGAGCGGGCCGCGCCATCGGAGCGGGCCGCGCCATCGGAG
>DAIRVB010000025.1:4171-4962 GCA_036803065.1 Streptosporangiaceae bacterium | reverse complement strand
CGGGCCGCGTCGTTAGGGCTGTCAGCATCAGCGGCGGTGCCGGCTGCACCGTGCTCGGTGCTGCCGGCCGGCCCGTTCTCCGTGCTGGCGACCTGCCCGTTCCCGGTGCTGGTGACCGGCCCGTTCTCCGTGCTGGCGACCGACTCGTTCTCGGTGCTGCCAGCCTGACCGTTTTCGGTGTTCCCGGCGGCTTCCACGGACGCCGGAATGAGGACGTCAGGGCCGTATTCGGCGACGAGCGCGGTGACGTCTACGCCGAATTCCTCCGTGGCCCGCGCCGCGAGCTGCTCGAGCCTCATCCGCTGCTCGGCCCGGGCGATCTCGGTGCCGTGAGCGCTGTCCACGACCGTGTCGAGCTCTCCGGCCAGCTGGCGGACCTGCGCCCGGACCTCCTTGAGCGCCTCTGTCCGCCCCTTGCTCGCCTGCTCCGCGGCCTGGCGGTGCTCGGTCGCCGCGGCCAGCGACTCGGTCAGCCTGGCCAGCGCCAGCGTGGCACCCCCGGCCACGGCCCGCGCCACCACCGCCTGGCTGGCGCGCAGCGTGCGCCGGGCGACCGCCGCCGCAGCGGCCTGGCGCTCCGCAGCGGCCGCCGCCGTAAGGGCGTCGGCGCGGCCTGCGATGGCGGCAAGCCGCTCCTCCGCCGTCCGGACCTCCAGGCGGCCTTCCATCTCCGCGTTCCGCGCGCTAGCCGCCGCCTCGGACAGGGCTTCCCGATCCGGCTCTGTATCCCCGGCCGCCGTGCTCCCCGGCACCGTGCTCCCCGGCACCGTGCTCCCCGGCACCGTGCTCCC
>DAIRVB010000025.1:0-4071 GCA_036803065.1 Streptosporangiaceae bacterium | reverse complement strand
CGGCACCGTGCTCCCCGGCACCGTGCTCCCCGGCACCGTGCTCCCCGGCACCGTGGTCCCGGCCACTGGAGCCCCCGGGGCTGGAGGCCCGGGTTCGCCGACCCCGGCTTCGGCTGCCGCGAGCTGGTTCTGCAGCTCAGTCAGGGCCGCCAGGCCCGCGTCACGTGCCTGCTGGGCGGCGGCGATGGCGGCCTCCCGCCGCTCCGCCTCGTCATGGGCGGCCCGCGCCGCGCCAGCCAGCCTGCCGAGCCTGCCGGAGATCTCCGCGGCAGCCGCGTCGGCCTCCTGCATACTGGCCTGCGCCAAGGCCACTGCCTGCCGCGCCCGCTCCTCGACTGCGACGGCCTCCGACAATTCCCCGGCGATCTGCTGGCAGTGGCTCTCCGCCCGGACGAGCCCGGCGGCCGCCTCGTCGGCAGCACCGCGCAGGGCAAGCATGCTCGGCGGCCTGGCCGAGCCACCGACCGCCCAGTGCGCGCCGAGCAGGTCGCCGTCGCGGGTGACCACCCGCAACGTGGGATGCGCGCGCAGCACGCCCCGCGCCTGCCGCAGGTCCTCGGCGATGGCCACCCCGGCCAGCAGGCTGGACACCGCTCCGGCCAACTCGCCCGGGGCTTTCACACAATCAACCGCAAGCGCAACGCCCTCCGGCAGCGCCCTGCCATCCACGGCCCTGCCGCCCGTGGATGCCGCGGCAGGCTGGGCGGAATCAGGATCGGCGGCACTGCTCGCGATCATCAGCCCGGCGCTCCCCCGGTCCTCGCTCTTCAGCGTTTCCAGGATGGCCACCGCCGCTTCCAGGTCCGCCACTGCCACCGCGTCGGCCGCGCCGCCGAGCGCGGCCGCTATGGCTTCCTGAGCTCCGTCCTGCACGGTCACCATGGCGGCCACAGAGCCCAAAACCCCGCTGAACCGCCCTGGGTCCGCCAACAGCGCCGCCGAAGCGTCCTTGCCGCTACGTAGTGCTCTCAGGCCCTCCTCCAGCGCTTCGCCGCGGGCGCGCAGGGCCGCCCGCTGGCCACTCGCCTCCCGCTCGGCGGCGCGCAGTTCGGTGACCCGGCCGGAGGCGTCGGCCAGCGTGGCGGTGGCCCGCTCGTGTTCGGCGGTCAGCCCGCTCCGGTCGTCGTCACGGCCCGAGTACTCACCCTGCAGGTCCTGGTAGTCCCGCTCGGCCTGGAGCGCGCGAGCCCGCGCCTGCTCCAGCGCCTCGGCCATGCGCGCCGCCTCCTCCTGTGCCGCAGTGGCCTTACTGCGCGCCTGCCCGACCTGCCCGCGCAGCCGGGCGAGCCGCTCGGCCCGCACCGCGGCGGCCCTGGCCTCAGCCGCCAGCCGCCGTTCCGCGTCCTGAAGGGCCGCCTCGGCGGCAACCCGCCGCCCGGTTGCCGCGGCCAGCTGCTCGCGGGCGGTTTCCAGCCGCTCGCCCAGTTCCGCTTCCTGATCACGCAGGCCCGCGGCCTCGCGATCGAGTTCGTCCGGGTCACGGCCGGGTCGCGGTGGCTCCGGCCGGGCCGCCAGGTGCGTGTGCCGCTCGGTGGCGAGGTTGGCCACCCCGTGCAGGCGCTCGGCCATGGCGGACAGTTCGAACCATGTCTGCTGGGCCCTGGCCAGGCGCGGCGCATACTGCAGCTCGTCCGCGTCGAGCGCCGACTCGCGCTGGCGGGCCTGGGCCAGGCTGGCTTCCAGCGCGGCGCGCCGGAGCGACGCAGCGGCTTCATCGCTCTCGTTCCGCTGCAGGTCCGCAGAGGCGGTTACGTACTCGTCGGCCAGCAGCCGCAGCCGCGCGTCGCGGAGGTCCGCCTGGATGAACGCGGCCCGGCGGGCGATGGCCGCCTGGCGCCCGAGTGGCTTGAGGCGGCGGCGCAGTTCGGCGGTGAGGTCCACCAGCCGGGTCAGGTTGACCTGCATCGCCTCGAGCTTGCGCAGCGCCTTCTCCTTGCGCCTGCGGTGCTTGAGGACCCCCGCGGCCTCCTCGATCAGCGCGCGCCTGGCCTCCGGGCCGGAGTGCAGCACCTGGTCAAGCTGGCCCTGGCCCACGATGACGTGCATCTCGCGGCCCAGGCCCGAGTCCGAGAGGAGTTCCTGGACGTCCAGCAAGCGGCAGTGGTCACCGTTGATCGAGTACTCGCTCTGGCCCGAGCGGAAGAGCAGCCTGCTGATCGTCACCTCGGCGTAATCGATGGGCAGGGCGCCGTCGCTGTTGTCGATGGTTACGGTGACCTCGGCCCGGCCCAGTGGGGCCCGGGACGCGGTCCCGGCGAAGACGACGTCCTCCATCTTGCCGCCGCGCAGGTTCTTCACGCCCTGCTCGCCCATCACCCAGGAGAACGCGTCAACGACGTTGGACTTGCCCGACCCGTTGGGGCCGACGACGCAGGTGATACCGGGTTCGAACCGCAGCGTGGTGGCGGAGGCGAACGACTTGAACCCGCGCAAGGTGAGGGTCTTCAGGTACACCTGCGGGCTCTCCTCCCCGTCCGGCCGCCCAGCCAGCCTGTCCGCACCTTACCGCGACCGGTGGCCCAACCCGGGGATGCGCAGGTCCACGGGGAGAGGCGGCGGAACGCTGATGGCGCCACGACACAACAAGAAGGGACGCCCGAATGGACGTCCCTGTCCGTCGTGGATGCCACCGGGCACCCACGTTCGTTGTGCAGGTTGTGGCGCCGTCAGGTGAGCGCCGGCTCGCGCTCCCGATCAGCGACGAGCAATTCTTCGCCTACCTCGGCGGCCAGCGCATCATTCTCGTCCTGGAGCCGCACCAGCGCGGCTTCCAGGTCACGCACTCGCTGCTGTAGGCGGCGCATCTCAGAGACCATGCGGGGATCAAGCCCGCCGACGTGGCCGAGTAGAGCCTTCGCCATTGTAGTGGGTCCTCCACAATGAGTGACCGGAGTGGGCGCACATGCAAAGACCCGCATGAGTGCGCGCAGGTGACGTATCTAAGGGTCCCACCCATGGGGTATCCGGTCAAGTTGAGCGATCACGCAGGTCACAGCGGCCGAACGCGGACCCGTGGGCGGGGCTGGCAGCGCGGGCAGCTGTAGGCGGACCGATTCATGAAGGGATCCCGCCGAACGGGCGTCCCGCACCGGCCGCAGGGCTGTCCGGCACGACCGTATACAGCGAGTGACCGGCCGAAATAGCCGCTCTCCCCGTTGACGTTCACGTACATGCTGTCGAACGAGGTGCCACCCGCGTCCAGCGCGTCCCCGAGGACTCCGCGCACGGCCTCGAGGACCCTGGCCGTCTCCGGGCGGGTCAGCGTCGCCGTGTCGCGCGCCCAGTGCAGCCGGGCGCGCCACAGCGCCTCGTCGGCGTAGATGTTCCCGATGCCGCTCACCAGGGACTGATCGAGCAGGGCACGCTTGATGCCGGTGCGCCGGCCGCGTAGCCGGGTGATGAACGTGTCCGCTTCGAAGGCGGGCTCCAACGGATCGGGGGCAATGTGCGCGATCAATTCGGGCAGCACGGCCCCGCCGGTCGCCAGGACCAGGTGACCAAACGTCCGCTGGTCGCTGAACCGCAGGTCAGGGCCAGAATCTGCGAACGTGAACCGGGCCCGGACATGAGGCGACAGCGGCGCCCCTGGATCGGAGATGAGGAACTGCCCGCTCATCCCGAGGTGGGCCAGGAGCGCGTCCTCCGCCACTCCATGCTCGCCCACTCCGTGCTCGACCACCGGCAGCCACAGGTACTTGCCGCGCCTGCGGGCCCCCGTGACGGTGCGCCCGCTGATGGCCGCGGCGAAGTCATCGGGTCCAGCCACATGCCGCCGCACCGCACGGGGGTGCAGTACCTGCACGGCGCTGATGGTGCGGCCGACCACATGGCGCTCCAGGCCCTGACGGACGGTCTCGACCTCGGGCAGTTCCGGCACGGGTGACGTCCGGTCAGTCCCCGGCGGGGGCAGCGTCGCTGGCGTTCCCTGCGGCGGACGCGTCGCTGGCGTTCCCTGCGGCGGACGCGTCCCCCGCATCGCCATCCGGCGCTGCGGCCGCATGGCCGTTGCTGATCGCCGTCCAGGCGGCCTCGGCCGCCTGCTGCTCGGCCTCTTTCTTGGAGTGCCCTTCC
>DAIRVB010000024.1:1838-14933 GCA_036803065.1 Streptosporangiaceae bacterium | reverse complement strand
CCCGCCACCAGCGCCCTCGCGTCGACCCCGCGTTCCCCGGCGGCCCCAGCAGCACCAGCCTGCCTGGTCACACCAGCCTGCCTGGTCACACCAGCCGCCCCGGCGGCCCCAATCGGCTCGGCGGGACCAGCCAGTCCCGCCAGGCCGGCCCGCCCGGCTACGCCGTCCGGGCCGGGCAGGCGCGTGACGACCACGGCTGGGCGCCTGGCTGCGCCGTACCGCAGGGCCTCTCCCCCGGCGTCGATGATCGTCGGCACCCGGGCCTCAGCCGCATACGTCGCGAGTGATCCGTAGATTTCCGGCGGGAGGCCGACCGGGAGGCTCCCGGACAGGACCACGGCCGCGGCCTCGGTCATCAGCCGCCGGTAGTCCGCTGCGAACCGGCCCAGTTCCTCCGTGGTGATGTAGGGCGGGGGTTCGTTGAGGATGGTGGTGTGTCCGCGCTCGGCGTCGGCCACCTCCAGGATGCGCCGCGACTCCCCGCTGATCGTGGTGAACCCGGTGGTTACCCCGGATCGGGCCAGGTCCGTCGCGATCAGGCCGCCCGTGGCCCCTCCCGCCAGCCCGGCCGCGACGACATCATGGCCGAGCGTTCGCAGCACCCGGGCGACGGCCAGTCCACGGCCGCCCGCCCGGTACCGCACCCGGGTCACCCGGTTCTGTGCTCCCCAGTCGACCCGCGGGGCCTCGTACTGCACCCGCAGCGAGGCGTTCAGGGTCATGGTGACGATCACCGGGCGAGTTCCGCCGCGATAGTCGCTCCGAGTTCCCAGCAGGCCTCCAGGTCGGCCGGGCCAGGGTTGCCGATCACGCTGACCGGCGGGCGGGCGCGCCGCCATTGCAGCCCGGAAGCGATGGAGTCCACTGCCCGGACCGCCCCCGTGGTGTCGTTGTTGCCGTGCACGTACAGGCCGTAGGGCCTGCGGACTGTCGCCGCCAGGCACGGATAGTAGATGCCGTCGAAGAAGTGCTTGAGCGCGCCGGACATGTAGCCAATGTTGGCGGACGTGCCGAGCAGGTAGCCGTCGGCCTCGAGGACCTCGCTGGCGGCCGCGGTAAGGGCGGGCCTGACCTGCACCTCGACGCCCTCGATCTCATCGGTGCCCGCGCCCGCCAGCACCGCCTCGAACATCGCCTGCATGGACGGTGAGGTCGTGTGGTGGACGATCAACAGCCTGGCCATCACCCGGTAACGCAGCAGCTTTGGGCACCGCGATCAGGCATCCACGCAGTGTACGCCGGTACTAGCCTGGGTCCATGCGTTCTGCGGGTGCCGCCCTGGCCGACCTCGGCTGCGTGCTGCTTTTCGTGGTGATCGGCCGGGCGAACCATCACGCCGGGGGTGGCCTCGCCGGGCTCTGGGATACCGCCTGGCCCTTCGTGGCCGGCCTGGCAGTCGGCCTCGTGGCCACCCGTTACTGGCAGCGGCCGGCCACCGTCGTGCCGGTTGGCGTGGGCGTGTGGCTGTGCACGGTGGCCATCGGCATGCTGCTGCGGGTCGTCTCCGGCCAGGGCACCGCGTTCGCGTTCGTCCTGGTCGCGCTCGCCTTCCTCGGCTTGTTTCAGCTCGGCTGGCGGGCGGCCGTTTCGCTCGCGCCGCGGGCCCGGTCACGGGCCCGGTCGCGGTCGCGGTCGCGGTCCAGCACCCCCGGCTGATCCGGTCCAGCCCCGACCTTGACGCGCTCATTTCTGCGGAGCCAGCCCAACTTTCACCCATCCAACGCCCACATTTCGGGCGAAACAGGGCGGCAATCATGGAGGTCTCGCGTGAAGTGCCGGCTTGGCCGCCTCGCGGACCCCGCCCTTCTCCCGTGACGTGGGCGCCCTGGGCTGCTGAGTCAGTTGACACTAACGTTTGTGATGACTAACGTTAGCCGATGACGACAGATATCCGGCAAGAAGGGAAGCACCATGGGTCAGCCAGTCGCGTTCTTTGAGGTGATCAGCCCCGATGCGGAGCGTGCCCAGAAGTTCTACGCCGAGTTGTTCGGCTGGCAGGTGGCCGCCGACCCCGCCATGGGCGGGTACGCGCTCGTCGACACCGGGGCCGGTGAAGGCGCGATCGGCGGCGGAATCGGCGCGTCAGACGAGGCAGGCGAGAAGCGCGTGCGGATCTACATGCGGGTCGACGACCTCGACGGCTACCTCGACCGTGCCGAGCAGCTAGGCGGCAAGCGGCTCGTTCCGCCGACGGACCTGCCCGGGGACTTCGGCCGATTCGCCATCTTCACCGACCCGGACGGCAACCAGGTCGGGCTGTGGAGCTGAGCGATCGCCATGAATGACAAGCCGCAGGATGCCACGGCGGCCGGCGAGCGGGCGACCGACGAGGCGCTGAAGGCCATCGCCGAACCGCGCCGTCGCGCCATCTTGCGGCTTGTCGCCGACGACGAGTTGCCCGCCGGCGAGATCGCCGCGGCATTCGACGTGAGCAGGACAGCGGTCAGCCAGCACCTCACCGTGCTCAAGAACGCGGGCCTGCTGACCGAGCGGCGGGACGGCACCCGGCGGCTGTACCGCGCCCGGCCGGAAGGGCTGGCCGGGCTCTGGCAGTTCCTGACCGACATGTGGGCGTCGTCCCTGGACACCGCCCGCAGGCTCGTCGAAGCGGAGCGGGGCATCACCGATGACGACCACGCCGCCAGCGCCGGGTGAGCGGGGGGAACCGGTGCACGAACCCGGCCGGGTCGACCCACAGCGGGCGAAACTCGCCGCATTGTGGACACTGGTCCTAGACCGCTTCCATGACTACCTGCACTGGGCCACTGTGGTGGCCGACGACCCGCGCCCGCATCGAGGAGGCCCGCATGACCCAGACGCCTGACCCAGGTCCTGGCCGCACGTCCGGCCCTGCTGGCACCTCCGGCGCGGCTGTCACCGCCCTGCGCCGGCCTCCGGTACGGCAGTCAACCCTGGTCCGCAGCGACGTCCGGCACACGTTCGACACGTTCGTGCGGACAATCGGCACCTGGTGGCCGGTTGACCCGTTCTCCGCCGGAAAGGACCGGGTCCGGGACATCATCATCGAGCAGCGTGCGGGCGGCCGCGTCTACGAGACCTGGGCGGACGGCACCGAGGTGGACTGGGGGGAGCTGCTCGCCTGGGCGCCGCCCGACCGGTTCGTGATGACCTGGAACGGCACGCCCGTCCCGACAGAGGTAGAGCTCAGCTTCGCCGCGCTCGGCCCCGCCCTGACCCGGGTCACGGTCGAGCACCGTGGCTGGGAGGCACTCACCGACGAGCAGCTCGCGGAGGACTGCGCACTGCCCGGCGGATACTCGGCTGGCTCCTACGCGACCGGCTGGACGCGGATCCTGGGCTGCCTGGCCGCTGCCCTCGGTCCGGCCGGCCCGGCCGACGGCATTCCCACGGCCTGACCGGCCGGACCAGGACGCCTCCGCCCCGACCACTGCAGATACGAAAGGCACCCCTCCATGAGCGTGAGCCCGGACGCCATCCAGCTGGATACGTATGAATTTGTGCTGCTGCGCCACACCCGGCAGTACGGCGATTTCGACGAGGAGAACCGGGAGCGCATCTTCCGTGAGCACCTCGGGCACACGCTCAGCATGGTCGCGAGCGGCCGGCAGCTCGTGGCCGGGCCGATCACCGACAGTCCCGCCGAGGAAACGCAGATCTGCGGGTTCGGCCTGTTCCAGCAGGGGTCGCTCGACGAGGTGCGCCGCATGATGGACGCCGATCCCGGCGTGCAGCAGGGCCTCTACTGCTTCGACGTCATGACATGGCGCACCCCGGCCGGATCGGTGACGTTCCCGTCTGCCTCGGCCCGCGCCTCCTGACGCCGGCTTCAGGGACGGGACCCGGCTGGCCAGCTCACCCCGGGCGCGCGCCTAAGGCGCCTGGCCGGCCTGGCCGGCCTGCCCGGGTGCCGCCCCGTGGACGGCCGACCGCGCAATGGGCAGCGGCTGGCCGCAGGCCGGGCAGGACCCCGGTACACGACGCCCGGCGAGCTTCACGGCGAGCGCCACCAGCAGGCCGCCGAGCAGCGTCACGACGGCGGCTCGTGTCGTCACCTGCCAGAGCTGGTAGCCGCCGGAGGAGTAGTCGTGCGGCAGCATGTACACCAGGGTGGCCGGGGTGAGCAGCAGCAGCGCCGCCCACAGTCCGGTGCTGTCACGCCTGACACGATAGGCCAGGCCGCCGAGGAAGGTGCCGGCCACCAGCACGACGGCCAGCGACTGCAGCAGGCCGGCCGACGGGTCGGCCAGCAGGCCGGCCGACGGGTCGGCCACCCAGGCCGTTCTCTGCGGCAACAGCCCTGCCGCCGCCGCGGCCGCCACCGCAATGGCCAGCGGAGCGGCGCGAACCCACGGTGGGCGGCCGGACGGCAGCGCGAGGGCCAGGACGCCGAGGGAGAACTGGGGGATGAGGAGCGGCAGCGGCGGCGCCACGTAGGCCGTCACAGCACCGACCGGCACGACGGCCACTGTCAGCACTAGGGAACAGGCGATCAGCACGCGGGCTAGCCGCCCGGCGGTGCAGGCAGCGACCAGCGCGGTGAGGATCCAGGCCGCGTCCGGCACGACCCCCAGCGTGGCGAACGGTCCCAGCCTGGGCGCCAGCTCCGGTATCTGCACGTGCTCCCGGCTGAGCGCCGCCGCAAGGGAGGCCGGTATTGCGGGAACCCGCGTTGCGGGAGCCCACATTGTCAGCAGCCACCAGGCCGACAGGCCGGCCACGACGGACAGGGCCACGGTGGCCGCCACCCGCAGGCCGGGGATAACGCCGAGGGTGCCATTGGCGCGCAGCCGCTCGCGCAGGCTGCCCGCCAGCACGTCCGTCGTGTCTCTCGCGGCCGGCCAGCGCCGGTCCTGGCCTGCCAACTCCAGGTACGTGCCGAGAATTTCCTCTTCCCGCTGGGCCCGGTAGCCGACTGGGTAGGCCCGGAGGAGTTTCCGGTAGCGGCGTTCGAGGCTCATGCCACTCCTCCGGCTGGCGCCACTCCCCGAGCCGGGGCCACTCCTCCGGCCGGCCTGGGTGCCATCCTTGGCCGCCCCGATCCCGGCGCGGTGCGCGGTCTGGCAGGCGCTGCACGCTCCCGGCGCCTGGCAAGTCGCTGCTGTGCGGTGTCGGCGTTGCGGCGCAACCGCTGCGCCTCGGCTTCCAGCAGGCCGGCCCCGGCCTCGGTCAGCCGGTAGTAGCGGCGCAGCCTGCCGTCCACCACCTCCTGGCGGTCCGGCTCGACCAGCCCCTCATCTGCTAGCCGGTCCAGCGCCCCATACAGAGTGCCGGGGCGAAGCGACAGCCGTTCCCCTGACAGGGCGGCGACCTCGCCGATGATGCCGTAGCCGTGCAACGGCTGGGGCGCCAGGGCGGCGAGGATCAGGAAGGTAGGTTCCCGCAGTGGATCACTCATGAGCGTCAATATATCGCCTACGAAGATATAACGGTACCGAGTTGGTAGATGGCCAAGGCCCGACGGGTCCGCTGGCCGGGATCGCTGACGTCTGGGAGCGCGACCAGCGCGTCCGGCGGCGCGTCGTCGCTCCCTGATCCGGGCCCGCTCGCTCGTGGTAAAGCTCACCAGCGCGCCTGAGCAGGACTTCGGCGCGGAGCCCGCTCAGAAGCCGACTGCGGTCGCGTAGCGGCTGTTGTAGCTCTTGTTGAGGGAAGGGGACAAGAGCTTGAAGTAGTGCCCTCTGGCCAGGAGCTCAGCGGGGGGGAACACGTACTGCGCACCGGCCAGGGCCGGATCGACAGAGCGCATGACGGCCTGAGCGCCCAGGACGGGGCAGATGAACTGCTCATACGCGGACAGCTGCGCGGCGGCCGCCGGCTCGTAGTAGAAGTTCATGAGCCGCTCGGCGTTCTCCTTGTGGGGAGTGAAGGCCGGGATCACCATGTCGTCTGTCCACAGCATGCCGCCCGCCTCCGGGAGAGCGAACCGGAGCTGGGGGTAGGTCTGCTGCATGTCGAGGATGTCACCAGCCCAGGCCGTGCAGGCGGCGATCTCGCCGCTGGCGAGCATGGCCGTGTAATCGTTGGTCACCGTGCGCACCTGCCCGGCCCCGGCGGCCTGGTCCAGCTGGCGCAGCGCCGCGTCGAACTCCGCATCAGTGAAGGCGGCCGGGTTCACGCCCATCCCCAGCATGATGAGCCCCATGACGTCCCCCATCTCGGCCACGAGCCCGACCCTGCCACGCAGGTCAGAGGAGGTGAGCAGGTCTGACATGCTGGTCACCGGGCGATGGGTGGCGGACAGGTTCCACGCGATGCCGGTGAAGCCTCCTTGCCAGGGCAGCGCATAGCGGCGCACGTCTGGCAGCGGGCTGTTGCGGAACTCGGGCACCAGCCTGGCCGCATTGGGAACGGCGGCCGGGGAGAGCGGCTGGATCCAGCCAAGGTCGATGAGCTGTGCGACCATCCAGTCCGAGACCACTACGAGGTCGTACCCGGGGCTGCGGCCGAGCGCTAGCTGAACGCCCATCTGGCCGACGAACTGATCATTGGCCTGGACCGGCTCGGAATATTCCACAACGATTCCGGTACGGCGGGTGAACTCGACGAGAGTCGGGTGAACCAGGTGATTGCCGGGCAGGGAGTCGACATAGTCGGGCCAGTTGGCAAAGCGGACGACTCGCTGGGCCCGGGACAGGTCAGCCACCCCGGTCCGCAGCGGCACGGGCGCAAGGTCGGTAGCGCCACAAGCGCCCAGTGCGCCTGTTCCGAAGGCCCCGGCCGCGAGCCCAAGTCCGCCGAACCCGATACCGCGCAGGAACCGCCGGCGCGACGGTCGGCCGGTGACACTCATCTGGGACATCTCCTTCGGGTGACAGAGGAATCAGCGTGCGGGGACCACAGGCTGGACCACAGGCTGGACCACGGGCACCTCCGGCACCGACGGTTTCGCGTCTGCCCGCGGACCGTCAGCCCGCAGCGGCAGGCTGACGGTCACCGTGGTGCCCGCACCTTCCTGCGAGCTGAGCACGATCTCCCCACGGTGGTTGTCGACGATGGTGCGGACGATGGCCAGCCCGAGTCCGGTTCCGGTAATCGAGCTGGTGACGGCGTTCGACGCGCGGAAGAACCGGGTGAAGAGGGACTGCTGGTCCTGCTCAGGAATGCCGATTCCGGTGTCGCGGACGGTGATGACGGCCTGATCGGCGTCCCGGCTAACAGAGACGTGGACACTCCCGCCATGAGGGGTATATTTCACGGCGTTGCTGAGCAGGTTGGTCAACACTCGATCAAGCTGTTCCGGGTCCCCCTCGACGATGAGACCTCTCTCGATAGAGCACAGTTCGAGATCAACGTGCTGCTCCGCGGCCGTGGAACCGATGTCCTCGACCGACGCCGACACCACCTCCGCCAGGTCGACGGGACGCAGGACCGTCTCGAAGTTGCCCAGTTCGATCTTGGACATGGTCAGCACGTCATCGATGAGGGCCCTCAGCCGTGTCGCGTTCCGCTCGATCGCGCCGAGCATCTGCTGCTGGGTGGCGTCCAGCGGGTTCCCATCGCCTTCACCGAGCATCTCCGTGTAGCCGACAATGCTGGTCAGCGGCGCCTTCAGATCATGTGAGACGGCGGCGAGGAAGTCTGATTTCGCGCGGTCGACGTCCTTGAGCTGCTCGACGAAGTCCTTTTCCCGCGCGTACAGGCGCGCGTGGTCGAGGCCGCGCCCCACGTCTGCCGTCAGCGATTCGACCGCGCTGATCTCCGCGGGCGTCCACGGGCGGCCGGGCCCGGTACGCAGCATGACAAGCCCCCCGAGCAGTTCGCGCCCGATCCCGAACGGGGTGACAAGGAGCGACCCGCCGCCGAGTTTGAGCAGCACTTTCCGGATCCGCGGAGGAAGGATCCCGGTCTCGTCGGAACGCAGGTCTACCAGCCGCAGGCTCGACCGCCGCTGGTAGACAGAATCCATCCGCTCGACGTATTTAGACGTCAGGCTTTCGGCCAGAGCGAGCCGCAGGCCCAAGTCTCCCGGGTTGCCTACCGGCAGGGTCAGTTTGCCGTCGCTGACCAGCCCGACCCAGACGTAGTCACATTCCAGATTCTGCTCAAGGGCCGCTACCGCCTCGCGGATGACGTCTTCAGCGTCGAGGTGCTCACGCACCCTCATGGCGGTCTCCCTGACCAATGCACTCAGGCGGGAGACCTCCTCCTGCTCAGCCCGCAGCCGGTCGCTTTCGTCAGCGAGGACATCGATCGACAGTGACAGGTCGTGCACCTCGACGGGACCGCCGGGGACAGCGCGCGCGGCGTGGTCCCCCGCCGCGAGCCTGCGCACGGTGTTGGTGGCGCCGAGCAACGGGACAATCATCCAGCGGAGGATGTAGCCGGCGGCCAGCAGCGGAATTGTCAGCCCTACAGTCAGCACGATGCTGGTTCCTACCAGGCCGATCCCCAGCGACCGCTGACTGGTCGCGGCGAGAGCGCCGCCGACTCGCGCCAGCAGCGTTTGCAGCCGCGCGTTTGCGCCCACGAACCGGTTCGATGCATTCGAGGCCTGGCTGAACAGCGCCTGGGATCGCGGACTACCGCGGGGGGAAATCAGCGCCTGGTCGGCCAACTGGAACGCGGCCAGGGCAGCGCTTCCCTCCTGGTCCAGGCCGCTCACCGCGTCGGGCCAGGCGAGCCCACGCGCCTGGCTCAGCCCGGTCACGAAGTCCATGCGGTCGGTGTAGTAGGACTGCAGGAACCGGTTCTGGCCGGTCAGCAGGTAGCCGCGGGTGGAGCGGAGCGCATCGAGGAACGACCCCTGGAGGGCGAGATTGGCCAGCTGGACGCTCTGCGCCCGGGAGTTGGCCCCGATCGCCGAGCGCTGATCGCTCGCCCCGACCAGCACGAACACGACCGCGCCCACCAGGAACACCACCTGGCCGATAAGGCCGATCCAGGCGTAGAACACTATGGAACGGCGTGCCCTCACGGCCGCCCGGGCCCCGCAACCGGCGGGCGGCACCCCGTGGTGGTCATATCGGCCCCTCCGGCAGCGACGGCTGGCGGCACGCGCCCTGTTTGGCCGCGCGTTGCTCTAACCAGCGCACGGCCCACCCCGGGCACTACACCGCAGCAACCTGCCTTTATCGCCCTGCGTTATCACTTGAATACTCTAAATATAGACTCCGGCCGGCCGCTGGCCCGTCAGCAGCGCCCTGGATCGCCATGCACTTGCCGCAGGCCTGGGCCGACTGCTGGCTGCCCGCGTACGCCACGGCCCCGCCCGGCGGATTCACTGGACGAAGCGGCCTGGCGGGCGGACCGGTCTGCTGTCCACAGGCAGCGGATCGGAATCTCCAGCGTGGTCCTGGCCCGCTGGGCCAGATGGCGGGGAGTTCACAGCCATCTCCCCCACATGTCCACAGCGCCTCTCCGCGTTCTCCCCACGCTATCCACAGTGTTATCCACAGGCGTGTATTGCCCCTGGACGCCCGGTCTGCCGTAACGTGACTCAGCCGGAGCCCGAGAATGTCGGCCAGCCATGGCACGCTGTCGCGCATGAGACCAGCCCTGAAGCCAGGCCTCCTGCCGGTCTGGCGGGACCGGGACACGCTGCAGATCGGCATCGACCCGCGGCGGGCGGTCGCCCTGACCGGGATGGGCTCGGCCGCGGCGGTACTCGGCCTGTTAGACGGGAGCCGGGACCGCGAGCAAGTGATCGCGGCTGCGGCGGACCGTGGCATCCAGGCGGAAGCCGCGGACCGTGTCATCACATTGCTGACGGCGGCCGGGACGCTGTGCGACTTTCCAGCGAGCACGATAGCCACCGTGCCCGACGAGGCCCGTGCCCGGCTGGCCGCGGAGTTGGCCACGGCGTCATTGGCGCACGGCGACGGGGATGGCGGTGCGCACGTCCTGGTCCGCAGGCAGGGGGCCGCCATCCGGGTGCATGGCACCAGCCAGGTCGGGTCGTGCATCGCCAGCCTGCTGGCCGCGTCGGGCATCGGCTGTGTGGTGTCCGTGGGCCCGGCAGCGGCCTGTCCGCCACCGCGTGCCGCAGGGCCGGGCGACTGGCCGCCACCCATGGCCGACCCGGCCGGGACGCCCCGCCGGGCCCCAGGCGGGAAGCCCCCGGTGACACGGAGCCGGGCCGGGAAGCGGCCCGATCTAGCGGTCCTGGTCGGCAGCCACGACCCGGAAATCGCTTCCGCGCTTGTCCGTGACCGTATCCCGCACCTCGCGGCCTCAGCGGGCGAGGCGATCGGCGTCGTCGGGCCCCTGGTCGTGGCCGGGCAGTCGGCCTGCTTACGCTGCCTCGACCTGGCCCGGAGCGACCGCGATCCGGCCTGGCCGCTCATCCTCGCCCAACTGGCTGGCCAGCAGCCAGATCCGCTCGCCTGCGATGCGCCGCTCGCAGCGGCGGTCGCCGCCCTGGCCGCCGCGCAGGCCCTCGCTTTCATCGATCGCCCCGCCGAAGCAGGCGCAACGATGAACGGCACCCTCGAACTCGTGCTGCCTGACTGGCAGTGGCGCCGCCGGACCTGGCCGCCCCATCGCGAATGCGACTGCGGCAGCGGCCGCCGCCGCCCCAGATAGCGACCGGGAGAAACGCCCTGACGGGGCGAGGACCAGCACACTGTGGGGCGCGCGCCACAATCGCCAAACAACAGTGGGTGCCGTGATCACGAGGGTTCTGGTGATTGCGCCAGCGCCTTCAGTTTCTCCTGGGAGAGCTCCTTCAGCCGCCGCCACGCCGGGGACGATCTGACGATATACGTGGACATGAGGGTGACGGCCGGCGGCTCGCCGGCCGCCCACTCCGGCGGGGACTGCTCCGGGCCCGGCTGGTGCTGAGCGGACCAGGCCACCATCGCATCGGCCAGTTTCACGAGCCGCGGGTCAGCTGGTTCCCAGTCGAATGCCTCATCACAGGCGAGGTACAGGCGGCGGAACTCGGGGTCGGCGAGGGCCGCCCTTTTCTCGTCCGCCCATGGCGGTACCAGCTCCGGTGAGAGCGCCACCACGAGGATCCAGGCATCGCGTTCGATGTGCACCGTCCGTGCGCTGACTCCGATCCCGCGGAGCTGGGCGAGAATGTCCGCGACCCCGGCCGGCAGGAAGAGCCGCTCTCCCCCGGCGAGCTCGGCAATCCGGCGGCGGTGCTGCGTGAGGTCGCGGATCTTCTTCCTCAGTGCCTCGTCGATGTGGGTAATGGCTTCGGTGAATTCCTCGGGTTGGGCGTTAAGCAGCTCCTCGATACGGGCCAGGGGCACGCCGGCGTTGGACAGCGTCTTGATGCGAATCAGGTCGACAACGGCTTGCGCGTCGTATCGCCGGTAGCCGGAGGTGTCGCGGGCAGGTTCGGCGAGCAGGCCGCGCTGGTGGTAGTGCCTTATGGCGCGCACCGTCACCCCGACATGGGCAGCGAGCTGGCCAATGGTGAGCGTCGAGGATGTCATTTGAGCACCTCCGCTGGTCATGCTCGCCCCCTTGCGTGGCCTGACCTGTTGTGACGCTTGTGGCTCGCCATAGGGCCATGCTCCAACCCTGACGCAGGGTCAGGGTCAAGCCGCGCTGGGATGTGATTCCCGGCGCGGCAGGCCACGGCCGCCGACCGGCCGCAACGGCGCCCTGGAACGCATTCTGCCTGATTGGCGGGGGCGTCACCGGGCATGGCAGCCTCACCACAAACGCTCATGTAGCAGGCACTCCCCATCCTGCCGGAGAATGAGAATCGTGGACGACCTACCTCGCCGTACCGTGACCCGGACGGTCAAGCTGGCTAGCCTGCCTGCCGGGCTGCTCGGCCGGACCGCCCTGGGGCTGGGGAAGAGGATCGGCGGCCGGCCCGCGGAGATCGTCGCCGCTGAGATACAGCAGCGCACCGCCGAGCAGATCTTCCGGGTACTCGGTGAGCTTAAGGGCGGGGCGATGAAACTCGGCCAGGCCCTGTCCATCTTCGAGGCCGCGCTGCCGCCCGAGATTGCCGGGCCCTACCGCGCCACGCTGACCAAGCTCCAGGAGTCCGCACCGCCGCTGCCCGCTCGTACCGTGCATCAGGTGCTGGCGGCCGATCTCGGCCAGGCCTGGCGCGACGATTTCATCGAGTTTGACGACTCCCCGGCCGCTGCCGCGTCGATCGGCCAGGTGCACCGGGCCATCTGGCACGACGGCCGCAAGGTCGCCGTCAAGATCCAGTACCCCGGTGCCGGACGTGCCCTGCTCAGTGATTTCACCCAGCTCAGCCGGGCGGCGCGGCTCTTCGGGGTAATCATGCCCGGACTCGACGTCAAGCCCATTATCGACGAACTGCGGGCCCGGATCGCCGAGGAACTTGACTACCACCTCGAAGCGGCATCCCAACAAGCGTTCACGGACGCCTATGCGGGCGACCCGGATATTTATGTCCCCCCGGTGGTCCAGGCCTCGGGTCATGTGCTGGTCACCGAATGGATGGACGGCACGCCGCTCTCGAAGATCATCAGTGGCGGATCCCAAGAGGACAGGAACCGGGCCGGGATCCTGTTCGTCCGGTTCATCTTTTCCGGCCCGCAACGCGCCGGGCTGCTCCATGCCGACCCGCACCCGGGCAACTTCCGGCTGCTGGACGACGGCCGGCTCGGCGTGCTGGACTTCGGCGCGGTGGACCACCTGCCCGACGGGTTTCCGCGCTTCATTGGCAGGATGCTCCGGATCATGCACGATGACGGGGACTTTGGCGCCGCCGAGCGAGAACTTCGCGAGCAGGGATTCCTCAAGGAGGGCATCGCCATAGACCAAGAGGCGTTGCGTGCCTTCCTGGCACCGCTCGCGGAGCCATCCAAGGTGGAGACGTTCAAGTTCAGGCGTGAGTGGCTGCGCAGCGAAGCCGCCCGGGTGACCGATCCGCGCACCTCCAACCTGGGCCGACGGCTCAATCTCCCGCCCTCCTACGTGCTTATCCATCGCGTATCCACGGCGGGCATCGGCGTGCTCTGCCAGCTGGAATGCGAGGGGCGGTTCCGAGCCGAGGTGATCGGCCGGATGCCGGGTTACGCCGACGAAGAAGGTGCCGGATCCCGGGACGGCGACGCAGGCACCGGCCCACAGGATGACGGAGGAGGCGCCGACCCGCGCGACGACGAGGGCGCGGGTGCGGTGACGCCCGGCCGGTAACGCCAGCCGACACTGTGCCGCAGGTCCGGCTCG
>DAIRVB010000024.1:0-1738 GCA_036803065.1 Streptosporangiaceae bacterium | reverse complement strand
CGGCTGCCTGTGCACGAATACCAGCACCCGGAAGCTGGACTTGTCCGGCGGGTCCGCGGTGAGCTCGCCCAGCTGGCACGCGATGTCAGCTCCTGGTCCGCGCCGTCGGGGACCCACACCCAGGCGGCTGCCTCCTCAAGCACGCGCCGCGGCGTCCAGCCTGCCAACCGGTGATCTCCGTTCTGCCTGCATTGACGTACGGGGGGTCCTCGGCGCTGCCACGCCGAGGACCCCCCGTGCCCGCCCCCGCGCCGGTGGCTGTGCTCCAACGATCTGGGGGTCAGGACATCACATCCAGTTCGCTGCGGAGCTGCCTGGCGTCTTCCCGGGCGCGGTCCAGCCGCTCGGCGGCGCGCTGCGCCCGCCGGGCCGCCCGGCGCAGCGCGCGGAGCCTTACTGACCGGCCCCGCAGCCGCGCCCGCGCCAGTTGTTCCCTATGTCGTTGCGCTGCGTCTTCCACTGATGGATACATCGCCCTACCGTCCGTCCACGTTGACTGACAACCGATCGTTCAGGCCGCGACCTCGGTCTTGCGGGGACGGCCGCGTGGCCTCTTGCGCGGCACGACTTCGCCCCGCAGGAAAAGCTCCCCGCCCCAGACACCCCAGGGCTCCCCGCGCTCCAGCGCCCCGGAGAGGCACGTCAACCTCGCCGGGCAGCCGCGGCAGAGCGCCTTGGCGTCCTCCACGTCATCGGGAGACTCTGCGAAGAACAGGTCCGGGTCCTCCATGCACGGAAGCTCCCCGGTGCTGCGTGCCACCGGGATCGCTGCCGGGCTCGGAGCCGCCCTGACTGCCGCCTGGCTGGTCACGGGCGCCGCGGATGCCGCCGCGGTCACCCCGCATCTTCCTGGTTCTGGTGCGGACTCTGCCTCGAACCCCGCCGTGCCCGCAGATGCGGCGGTGGTGCCGGGCCAGTACATCGGTCCATCCCCTCTCGTCATCCTGCTCACCTGCGGTCTCTCACTCGTCTGCCAAAACGGTGGGCCCACATGACAAAGGCCGCGGACCCGATTTCGGGTCCGCGGCCTCCAGGGGATCCAGGCCGGTCTTTTCTAGACCGGATCCCAGGAGGCCGGATGCGAACCCGTCGCGTTACCGCCAACGGCGGCGACGCGGGCGTCGTGCTGGTACTTCTTGTGGCTGTCCTGCTCCTCGAACACGGGCGTCTGGATAGGCGCCTGGCACATTCCGGGCGTGAGGGTGCCCTGGGCAGCGCGCGGCCGCGGTATCGCGAGAGCGCCTGTCCCGCCCTGAAGCAAGGTGGCCCGGACACCGCCCGGCAGGCCGGCATCCAGCGCGGCAAGAGAGCTTTCGGCACGCCAATTGGCGGCCGCCCGAACGTCAATGAGATTGCTCAGCACCCTGGACACCTCCTTCCGTGCGCTGTCGTGGGTACACCGGAGACATGCCAGCAGCCTAGGCAGCACGCCCGTCCGGGGGCAACTACTTTTTGAGCAGGTCTTTCATAACCCCCCTCATAGCTGGGTCCGGATGAGGCCTTCCTGCACCACGGACACCACCAATTCCCCCTCCTGGGTGAAAACTTCGCCGCGGGCGAGCCCCCGGGCACCCCACGCGGCGCGCGACTCCTGGGCGTACAGCAGCCACCGGTCGGCCCGGAACGGACGGTGAAACCACATCGCGTGATCCAGGCTCGCCCCCGTGGTCCGCCCGTCCGCCCAGGACAGGCCGTGCTGGAGCAGCACCGAGTCCAGCAGCGTCATGTCCGAGGCGTA
>DAIRVB010000023.1:0-15083 GCA_036803065.1 Streptosporangiaceae bacterium | reverse complement strand
CTGTCGGACCAGGTAGCGACAGCCGGCGAATTGCCGATCACTGACGCGGTCCGATCCGCTTTCAAAGAGACGTTGCGAGCCGCCTTGCGGCGTGGCCACAACTACATCGGGACCGAACACCTTCTGCTCGGCATCCTCGCCGAGGACAGCGACATGACCACGCGACTCAACGGCCTCGGCGTCACGAATTCGTTCGTCCAGCAAGAACTCGCCGTCCAATTCGCCAAGATCCAAGCCGCGCTTGCCCAGCGGGCCCCCGAGCCGGAGAGTTGAGGCTTGGGCACAATGGCGGTTGCCCTGCTCACTCGGGGATACAGCGATCGAACGTCGTTGCCGCGGGGCTTGTGTACCGGCCAGCTCTCGTCATCTCCTTTGGCTACGAGAATCCGGCTGGCTAGTCGCAACGGAATTGCGACGGTATCGGCTCCGCGCCTAGCGGAGATACGTCATGACATGCATTTTAGCAGCGCGGTGGATGCGGCTCGAGAATCCGCTGAACTCGATTGGGAATTGGAGTCCGCCAGCCACCGCCGGGTAGGCGGCGGTAACTGACGAAATGGACCGTCGGCCTATGCGTCCACCTCAGCGCAGGCTCCATGCTGAACTGGATGCCTATGGAGTGGCCATCGCTCGGCGCAGCCGGCCGGGTGCTGCGGTGAGATGGGCCGCTGATAGGTTCCACGCTGGCGGGTGGCTATCTGAGGGGGCCGGAATGACCTGGGTGCTGCTCGACTTCGGCGGCGTGATCTGTTATCCGCAGCCCGAAGAGGACCTGGCCCTGCTGGCCAGGGCCGCCGGCTGCACCGTGCCGGAATTCGGTGGCGCGTACTGGCCATACCGTCTCGACTACGACCGGGCGGTCCTTGACGCGACGAGCTACTGGCAGCGCGTGGCGGCCCGCCTCGGGCGCTCGTTTGACGAGGCGAAGATCGCGGAACTGTCCAGCCTGGACGTTGCCTCCTGGATGCACCTTCAGGAGGGAACGGTGGCACTCATCGCGGACATGGCTGCGGCCGGACACCGACTCGCGCTGCTGTCGAACGCGCCGGCCGACGTCGCGGAGGCAGTGAGTCGGCTTCCGGTCGCTGCATATTTCGAGCACCTGATCTTCAGTTGCTTCCTGAAGTCGGCCAAGCCGGATCCCGAGTGCTTCAACGGCGCGCTGGCCGTGATGGGCGCCGAGCCTGGTGAGGTCACCTTCGTCGACGACCGGGCCGACAACATCGTCGGGGCGGCCCAGGTCGGCCTCACGGGCGTGCAGTTCACGAATCCTGACGCGGCACGGGCCATGCTGCTGAGGTAGCGGGCCATGCTGCTGAGCTAGCGGCCACGCGGCTGAGGTAGCGGGCCACGCCGCTGAGGTAGCGGACCACGCCGCTGAGGTAGAGCGTCGGCAGTCAGCCGGCTGCTTGTGACTAAAGTATGACGGGCAGTCAGCACTGCTCGATGACGCCAGCAGCCGGCCGCCTCACGCGGTGACTGAGGTATGACTGTTTAGGCACCAAAAATCCGCTGGCCGGGCGCGATCTGAAGCGCTTTAACCCAGCATTGGTTTCTGTTCAGGAAACCCTCAGCGTAGGGTCGTAGGTGTGTTGGCCAGTCTGGTGGCCGCGGTGGTGGCCGCCATCTTCTACGGGGTCGCTGCGGTCATGCAGGCGGTGGCGGTGCGCGCGGCCAGCCGCCGCACGTCCGACGGCGGCCAGCCGCTAACCGCTCTCGGTGGCGTGGACCCGGGTCTTATCGTCCGCATGCTGCACCAGTGGCGCTTCCTCGCGAGCCTCGGCCTGGACACGCTCGGCTTCGTGGCCCAGCTGGTCGCGCTGCGGCGGCTGCCGCTGTTCGCGGTGCAGGCGATGATCGCCTCGAATCTGGCGGTGACGGCCGTGCTCGCGGCCTGGATGATCCACATCGAGCTGGCCTGGCGCGAGTGGCTGGCGGTGGCTGGGGTTATCGCCGGGGTCGGGCTGCTCGGATCTTCCGCGGGCGGGCAGGGTGCGACGGGCGTCAGCCCGCAGTTCAAGCTGGCCCTCATCGTCGCCGTCGCGGGCGTCGCCGTCGTTGGGGTGGCGGCCTCGCGGCTGCGAGAGCCGTTCCGCACCCCCTCCCTCGGCGCGACAGCTGGTCTCGGGTACGGCGTTCTGGCTGTCGCAGCACGGGTGCTGCCGGGCTTCTCGCCGCAGGAACTGGTCCGTGACCCTGCTGCCTACGCGCTCGCCGCGGCGGGGATCGTCTCCTTCATGCTGTACGCGACAGCTCTGGAGGGCGGCAGCGTCACCGTGGCGACCGCCGCGGTCGTCCTCGTGGAGACCATCCCACCTGCCATCGTGGGCGTCATGCTCCTCGGTGATCACACGCGGCCGGGCCTCACCAGTGTCGCCGCGCTGGGATTCGCTCTCGCCGTGGTCTGCGCGGTGGCGCTGGCCCGGTTCGGCCAGACAGACGAGCATGAACAGGCCGCGGAGCAGGATCGGCCGAGGCACTGTCCGGACGGCGAGCCGAGTACATCCAACGCAATGTGAGCAGCGGCGCGAGCACGGCACAGCTCTATTTTTGTGCCGCTGCGCGGGGGAATATCGGTCGGCTGATATTCTGATGGTCCGTGGGCCGGCGGGATCACCGCATCGCACCAACCACGGGAGCCTTCAGGTGGCTGCGGAATCGCAAACATCACGGCAAGCTTCTACCAGGCATCTCTTTGTCACGGGGGGCGTGGCCTCCAGTCTCGGCAAGGGTCTCACCGCATCAAGCCTGGGGCGTCTCCTCAAGCTGCGCGGGCTGAGCGTCACCATGCAGAAACTGGACCCTTATCTCAACGTCGACCCCGGCACCATGAACCCCTTCCAGCACGGCGAAGTGTTCGTCACCGATGACGGCACCGAGACCGACCTGGATGTGGGGCACTACGAGCGGTTCCTCGACACGCCGTTGAAGGGGTCCGCGAACGTCACCACCGGGCAGATCTACTCGAGCGTGATCGCCAAGGAACGCCGTGGCGATTACCTCGGCGACACAGTCCAGGTCATCCCGCACATCACCAACGAGATCAAGTCGCGCATCATGGAGATGGGCGGCCCGGCGGTGGACGTGGTCATCACGGAGGTCGGCGGTACGGTGGGCGACATCGAGTCGCTGCCGTTCCTCGAGGCGATCCGCCAGATCAGGCATGAGATCGGGCGTGACCGCTGCTTCTTCCTCCATGTGTCGCTGTTGCCGTACATCGGGCCGTCCGGCGAGCTGAAGACCAAGCCCACCCAGCACTCGGTCGCGGCGCTGCGCAGCATCGGCATCCAGCCCGACGCGATCGTGTGCCGCAGCGACCGGCCGATCAGCGACGGGATCAAGCGCAAGATCAGCCTGATGTGCGACGTGGACGAGGAGGCCGTGGTTTCCGCGGTCGACGCGCCGTCGATCTACGACATCCCCAAGGTGCTGCACTCCGAAGGCCTGGACGCCTACGTGGTGCGGCGGCTCGGCCTGCCGTTCCGCGACGTGGACTGGAGCGACTGGGATGACCTGCTCCGGCGCGTTCACCGGCCCGCCCGCAGCGTTACCATCGCGCTGGTTGGCAAGTACGTGGACCTCCCGGACGCGTACCTCTCGCCCGCCGAGGCGCTGCGGGCCGGCGGCTTCGCCAACGACGCGCGGGTGAACATCCGGTGGGTGACCAGCGACGACTGCCAGACCCCCGAGGGCGCGGCGCGGCAACTCGAAGGCGTGGATGGCGTGCTCGTCCCTGGTGGCTTCGGCGTTCGCGGCATCGAGGGCAAAGTCGGCGCCATCCAGCATGCCCGGACGCACGGCATCCCGTTGCTCGGCCTGTGCCTGGGCCTGCAGTGCCTGGCCATCGAGGTCGCCCGGGACCTAGGCGGGCTGCCCGATGCCAACAGCACCGAGTTCGACCCCGAAACACCGCACCCGGTCATCGCCACCATGACTGACCAGGAGGATGTCGTCGCGGGGGAGCGGGACATGGGGGCGACCATGCGGCTGGGTCTCTATCCAGCCGTGCTGGCCGAGGGATCGCTGGTACGCGAGCTCTACGGGACGGACGTGGTGTCCGAACGCCACCGGCACAGGTACGAGGTGAACAACGCCTACCGGGGGGTGCTGGAACAGGCCGGGCTCATCTGCTCGGGCGTGTCGCCCGACGGTCGGCTCGTGGAGTTCGTGGAGATGCCGCGGAGCGTCCACCCCTACTTCGTGGCCACGCAGGCCCATCCGGAGTTCCTGTCCCGCCCGACCCGGCCGCATCCGCTCTTCACCGGGCTGGTCGCGGCGGCGATGGAGCACGCGCGATCGGTGGCTGCGAGCGGTATCGGCCGCCGGGCCGCGGCGAGCGCATGATCCCCGGTGAGCACATGGTTCCCGGTGAGCGGGTGATTCTCCAGGACGTTCCGCAGCAGTGGCCGGTGGTCTCCTCCGCCGAGGACGCCCGGGGCTCCATCGTCTCGCTCCGCAGCGACACGGTCCGGATGCCTGACGGTGAGGTCATCGAGCGTCAGGTCGTAGAGCACCCCGGGGCCGTCGCGGTGGTGGCCCTCGACGAGGCAGGGCAGGTCCTGATGATCCGCCAGTACCGGCATCCGACCGGTCGCCTGCTCTGGGAGGTTCCCGCGGGCCTGCGGGATGTCGCCGGCGAACCATTGCTAACAACGGCAGAGCGGGAGCTACTGGAGGAGACCGGGTACCGGGCCCGGGACTGGCTCGTCCTGGCTGACTTCTTCCCCTCGCCAGGGATCACCACGGAGCGGGTCCGGATGTTCCTCGCCCGCGGCCTCACGCTGGTCCCGGAATCCGAGCGCGGGTACATTCCGCAGCACGAAGAGGCGCACCTGGTGCTCGCCTGGGTGCCACTGGACGAGGCAGTGGCCCGGTTTCTCGCGGGTGACCTGCACAATGGCGTCGCCGGCGTGGGTATCTTGTCCGCGTACGCCGCCAGCCAGGACGGGTTCGCGGCGCTCCGCAGCGCGGATGCGCCCGAGCGCTGACTCGCTGCGGCGGTCCGCCAGGCCGCCTGCCGCACGGCAACGGAGCCGGGCGGGACGACGAAGAGAGGGCTTGCAGCCATGAGGGTGGGCGTTCCCAAAGAGGTCAAGAACCACGAGTACCGGGTCGCGATCACGCCGGCTGGCGTTCACGAACTGGTGCGCGCTGGTCATGAGGTGTTCGTCGAGCGTGACGCGGGGACGGGCTCGTCCATTCCCGACGAGGACTTCACCGCCGCTGGAGCGGCCATCCTGCCCGGGCCCGACGACGTGTGGCTGTCCTGCGACCTGATCCTGAAGGTGAAGGAGCCGGTCGAGCAGGAGTACCACCGGATGCGCAAGGGCCAGGTTCTCTTCACCTATCTGCACCTCGCGGCGTCGCTGGCCTGCACCGAGGCGCTGCTCGGGTCGGGCACCACCGCGATCGCCTATGAGACCGTCCAGCTTCCCGACGGGTCGCTGCCGCTGCTCGCGCCGATGTCCGAAGTGGCTGGCCGGATGGCGCCTCAGGTCGGTGCGCACCACCTGCAGCGGGACGGCGGTGGCCGGGGCGTTCTGATGGGCGGGGTGTCCGGCGTCTACGCCGCCAAGGTCGTGGTGCTCGGCGCTGGGGTCTCCGGCATGAATGCCGCCGCGATCGCCCTCGGCATGCAGGCCGAGGTGCTGCTGCTGGACAAGAACGTGGCGCGGCTACGATCCGCGGACGCGATCTACCAGGGCCACCTCCAGACGGTCGCGTCCAACAGCTACGAGGTCGAGCGCGCGGTGATCGACGCCGACCTCGTCATCGGTGCCGTGCTCGTGCCTGGAGCGAAGGCGCCCATGCTCGTCTCCAATGAACTGGTGTCCAGGATGAAGCCGGGCTCGGTGCTCGTGGACATCTCCATCGACCAGGGCGGCTGCTTCGAGGATTCGCACCCGACGACCCATGCGGCCCCCACGTACCCGGTCCACCAGTCCCTGTTCTACTGCGTGGCGAACATGCCCGGCGCGGTCCCGCACACGTCCACCTACGCGCTGACCAACGTCACGCTGCCGTACGTGGTGGAGCTCGCGAACCGGGGCTGGCGGGACGCACTGCGGGCCGACCAGGCCCTCGCGGCGGGCCTGCACACCTACGAGGGCACCCTGACGTGCCAGCCAGTCGCCGACGCGCACGGCCTGCCGTCCACCGCGGTCGGCGAGGTGCTCAGCTGACGAGCCTGGAAGCCGCGGTCGGCCGGTACCTCGACCATCTGAGGGTCGAGCGTGGCCTGGCGGCGCACACGCTGGAGGCCTACCGCAGGGACCTGCTGCGCTACCAGGCAGCGCTGGCCGCCGCGGGCAGGACGGCGATCGGCGAGGTCACGACGGAGGACGTGGCGGCGTTTCTCGCCGGCCTGCGCGAAGGCGATGAGGAGCACATGCCGCTGGCTGCGAGTTCAGCGGGCCGCGCCGTAGTCACGGTGCGCGGTTTGCACGCGTTCGCGGCCGCCGAGGGGCTGGCCGGGGCCGACCCGGCCAGCCAGGTCAGGCCGCCCCCGTCGGCACGGCGGCTGCCCAGGGCCATCGCCGTGCCCGATGTGGAGCGGCTCATCGCTGCGACGGGCTCGGGGCACGGGGATGGGGATCTCCGGCCACTGCGCGACCGTGCGCTGCTCGAGCTTCTTTACGGCACCGGGGCCAGGATCTCCGAAGCCGTGGGCCTGGATGTCGATGACCTCGGTTTCACGGGGCAGTCCGCGGGGCAGGCCGCGCGGCCGCCGGCCACGATCCGGCTCTCTGGCAAGGGCGGCAGGCAGCGGATCGTCCCGGTGGGACGGTACGCGTGCGAGGCGCTGGATGCCTATCTGGTCCGGGCGCGTCCGACGTTCGCCAGCGCTTCGCGCCGGGTGTCGGCCAGCCCGGCAGTGTTCCTGAATGCCCGCGGCAGCCGGCTCACCAGGCAAGGTGCGTGGGCCGTGCTGAAGGCGGCGGCGGCGGAGGCCGGGCTGCAGGGAGTGTCACCGCACACCCTGCGGCACTCGTTCGCCACTCATCTGCTCGATGGCGGCGCGGATGTGCGGGTGGTGCAGGAACTGCTCGGGCACGCATCGGTCACCACCACCCAGATCTACACTCTGGTGACCGTGGACAAGCTACGTGAGGTGTACTCGGCGGCGCATCCGCGGGCCTTGGGTTAGGGTGTGTCCCGTGGATCTTTAGTGGCGCGGATCGGCGCCGCCCGCATCCACCAAGGTCCACCAAGATCCACGGGACACACCCTAGGCGCAAACGGTGAGTCGGCTTGCCGCCAGCGGAGGCAGGCTCTAGAGTCCGGGTTTCAGCGGAGGTATTCTGCGCAGTCCGCCGGGGAGGTGCAGCAGATGGTGGCAGGGCCCTACACAATCGAGACCGAGCCCGGCGCTATCGGGGCAACGGGGCGACCGCTGCCGGTGTTTCCCGATCCAGAGCCGCTCGTGACCCATGGTCCCGGCCGCATCGTCGCGGTGTGCAACCAGAAGGGCGGAGTGGGCAAGACCACGACGACCATCAATCTCGGCGCGGCCCTGGCTGAGCAGGGGCGGCGCGTCCTGCTGGTGGATTTTGATCCTCAGGGGGCGCTTTCCGTCGGGCTCGGCATCCAGCCGCATGAGCTTGATTTCACGGTCTACAACCTGCTGATGGAGCGGGGAGTACAGGCCAGGGACGTCGTCATCAAGACGAACGTGGACGGGATGGACCTGCTGCCCAGCAACATCGACCTGTCAGGCGCCGAGGTCCAGCTGGTCCACGAGGTGGGGCGAGAGTTCGTGCTCGGCCGAGTGATCGAGCCGCTCATCCCCGGCTACGACATCGTCCTCATCGACTGCCAGCCCTCACTCGGCCTGCTCACGGTGAACGCGCTGGCCTGCGCGGCCGGGGTGCTCGTGCCGCTGGAGTGCGAATACTTCGCGCTGCGCGGGGTGGCCTTGCTGATGGAGACCATCGACAAGGTTTCGAGCAGGCTCAATCCGGGCCTCGGCATCGATGGGCTGCTTGCCACCATGTACGACTCGCGGACGCTGCATTCCCGGGAGGTTCTCGCCGGGGTGGTGAAGGGATTCGGCGACAAGTTGTTTCACACGGTGATCAACCGCACCGTGCGGTTCCCCGACTCCACCGTCGCCGGTGAGCCCATCACCCGGTTTGACCCTGCGTCCACGGGAGCGAGTTCCTATCGGGAACTCGCCAAGGAGGTGCTGGAGCGGTGGCGGCAGGCAGGGCGCGCGGGTCCCGTTCACGGCGGGTGAGCCTGCCGGGAATCGCCGAACTGCTCCGAACCGCGGCGCCCGGACCGTCCGCCGATGATGGCCGCCAGGCGAGTGGGCGCGAGTCGCATCCGCACAAGATCACCATTTACTTGTCCGCGATTGAGCTTCTCGATTTGGAGCGCGCCCGGCTGGCGCTGCGTGCCTACGGGATCCCAGTGGACCGTGGCCGCCTGGTTCGTGAGGCGATTGCCGTGCTCCTCGCCGATCTGGACGCCGATGGTGCGGCGAGCGTGGTGGCGCGGCGCCTGCGGGATCCGGATTCCGGGTGATCCGCGAGGTGACAGCGCAAGCGGGCGACGCTGCTGAGCCCGGGGATGACAATCCACCGGCCCAGCCAGCCGGCGCGTTCGAAGTGCACCTCGACGTGTTCGAGGGCCCGTTCGACCTGCTGCTCGGCCTGATCTCCAAGCACAAGCTGGACATCACCGAGGTCGCGCTCTCCCAGGTCACCGACGAGTTCATCACCTTCATCCGGGTAAGTGCCGACGGCTGGGACCTGGATCAGGCGAGCTATTTCCTGGTGGTGGCCGCGACGCTGCTCGACCTGAAGGCGGCCAGGCTGCTGCCCGCGGGGGAGGTGGAGGACGAGGAGGATCTGGCCCTGCTTGAGGCCAGGGACCTGCTCTTCGCCCGCCTCCTGCAGTACCGCGCCTACAAGGAGGTGGCGGCGGTGTTCGCGGGCCGGATGACGGTCCAGGCGCGCAGGTTCGCGCGGCGCGTGCCCGTCGAGCCGCGGTTCGCCCAGTTGCTGCCCGAGGTGCTGCTCGGCCTCGGCCCGGCGGAGTTCGCCGTGATCGCCGCCCGGACGCTGGCCCCGCGCCCGGTGCCCGTGGTATCCACCGAGCACATTCACGCGCCGCAGACCACTGTGCGCGAGCAGGCCGTGGTACTGGCCAGGCAGCTGGGGCTGCTGGGCCGGGCGACTTTCCGGCGGCTCACGTCCGACTGCGCGGGAACGTATGAGGTGGTGGCGCGCTTCCTGGCGCTGCTGGAGCTCTACCGTGAAGGTAGCGTCTCGTTCGAGCAGATCACCCCGCTCGGCGAGCTCTATGTGACCTGGATACCAGCACAGGAGGCGCAGGAAGCACAGGAAGCACAGGAGGGCAGTGAGTGAGCATCGAGAACGGGCACGTGGCCTCTGGGGCCGATGGTCAGGCCATGCCGGGCCTGCGCGCCTGCCTGGAGGCCATCTTGCTGGTAGTGGACGAGCCGGTAGCGGAGGTCGTGATCGCCCAGGTGCTCGAGCGGCCGCGGGATGAGATCGCGGTCGCCCTGCACGAGCTCGCGGCCTCGTACGGGGCGGAGGGGCGCGGGTTTGACCTGCGTGAGGTGGCCGGCGGCTGGAGGTTCTACACCCGCGAAGAATGCGCTCCGGTGGTGGAAAGGTTCATCCGGGACGGCCAGGAGGTCCGGCTCACCCAGGCAGCGCTCGAGACGCTCGCGGTGGTCGCCTACCGGCAGCCGGTCAGCCGTGCGCGCGTGTCCGCGGTGCGCGGCGTCAACTGTGACGGGGTAATGCGCACGCTGGGGCTGCGTGGCCTGGTCGAGGAATCGGGCACCGACCATGAGACGGGCGCTATTCTCTACCGGACCACCGGGTACTTCCTGGAGCGGCTGGGCCTCGCTGGCCTGGAGGAACTGCCTGAACTCGCCCCGTTCCTGCCCGACGATATCGAGGACTCCGAAGACCCCGTAGACCGCATAGATCATGAGGATGCCGCAGATGAGCGCACGAGCCCCTGACGCACGGGGCGGCCCGCCGGGCGGCGACGATGACGATGATGACGAGCGGGACAGCCTCACCGACGTGCCGGGTGGTGTCCGGCTGCAGAAAGTTCTCGCCGCTGCCGGGGTGGGCAGCCGGAGGCACTGTGAGGAACTGATCGGCGAGGGCCGGGTCGAAGTGGATGGCGAGACCGTCCGCCGGTTCGGGGCCCGGGTTGATCCGCAGCAGCAGATCATCAGGGTGGACGGCAGGCGCATCCCCTCCCGGCAGGACCTCGTCTACCTGGCGCTGAACAAGCCCGCCGGGGTGCTCACCACCATGTCGGACGACCGGGGGAGGCCGACGATCGCCGACTACCTCGGCGATCACGGCGAGCGGCTGTACCACGTGGGGAGGCTCGACTACGACACCGAAGGCCTCATGCTGCTGATGAACGACGGCGAACTCGCGCACCGCCTGGCCCACCCGCGGTACGGAGTGCTGAAGACATACCTGGCCGACGTGGCCGGATCGATCCCCAGGGACCTGGGCCGGCGGCTGGTCACCGGGATCGAGCTGGCGGACGGCGTGGCCACCGCGGACAAGTTCCGCGTGATCGAGCGCGCGGGGTCGCGGGCGCTCGTCGAGATCACCTTGCATGAGGGACGTAAGCACATCGTGCGGCGGATGCTCGCCGAGGCTGGCCACCCGGTCAGCCGCCTGGTCCGGACGCACGTAGGGCCGGTCGCGCTTGGCTCGCTACGGCCGGGCACCACCCGTGCGCTCAGCACGAGGGAGATCGGCGACCTGTACGCTGCCGTCGGTCTGTAGCCTGGAAGTCTCGCATCGCGACCGATCTATTACCTTAACGAAGTGACCCAGGGGAAGCCTGGGGACAGGCGGCATGAAGGAGCAGGCTGGTGACGGTCAGGGCCATCCGTGGCGCGGTCCAGGTGGACGCGAATGAGCGAGCTGCGATCCTGGAGGGCACGACCGAGCTCGTCACCGAGGTCATGGCCCGCAACAGCCTGGTTCCCGACGATGTGATCAGCGTCCTGTTCACCGCGACCCCCGATCTGACCGCGGAATTCCCCGCGCTGGCCGCCCGCAAGATCGGCTTCCAGGATGTGCCGCTGCTGTGCGCGTCCGAGATCGCCGTGCCTGGTGCGATGCCACGGGTCGTCCGCCTGCTCATGCACGCGGAGACCGCTGGGTCGCGCGCTGCGCTGCAGCATGTGTACCTGCGAGGTGCGCTAGCCCTGCGGCTGGACATCGCCCAGTGACTGAGCTTCCGGCCGCCCTCCGCCGAGTTGTGGTGATAGGCACCGGGATGATCGGGACCTCGGTGGCTCTCGCCCTCCGCGAGCGGGGGGCGGATGTCTGGCTGACCGACCGCGACCCGGCCGCCGCGCGCTTGGCGGCCGACATCGGCGCGGGGACGCTGCTGCCCGGCGCCGGAGGTGCCCTACTGGCTGAGGGCGGAGTCACTGGGCCGGCCCGGGGCCCCGCCGATCTTGCCCTGCTCGCCGTGCCGCCAGCGGCGGTGGCCCGCACCCTCGCCGAGGCGCAGGCACGAGACCTGGCCCGGTGGTACACCGATGTGGCGAGCGTGAAGGGCCTCCCGCTGTCGCAGGCCCGGGCCCTCGGCTGTGATCTGGCCACCTTCGTGGCCGGCCATCCGCTGTCCGGGAGGGAGCGTTCCGGCCCGGCCGCCGCCCGCGCCGACCTCTTCCTCGGCCGGCCGTGGGTGATCTGCCCGGCGGCGGAGAACTCCGAGGCCGCCGTGGCCGCCGTGGTGGCCCTGGCGAAAGCGTGCGGCGCCGAACCGGTGCTCCTCAGCGCCGCCGAACACGATCGATGGGTCGCGCTGGTCTCGCATGCGCCGCATGTTGTCTCCGCGGCGATGGCGGCGCGGCTGGCCGACTCGAGCGACGGTGCGCTGGCCCTGGCTGGCCAGGGCCTGCGGGATGTGACCAGGATCGCGGCGGGAGACTCGGCGCTGTGGACGCAGATCCTGGCCGCCAACGCGGCTCCCGTCGCGGAGGTGCTCGCGGCCGTCGCCGCCGACTTGGCCGCCGCGGCCGAGGCACTGGGTGAGACGGCATCACAGGGCGATCCGAGCACTGCGCTGAAGATCCTGGCGGCCGTGCTGGACCAGGGCTGCGCCGGGGTGGCACGGATTCCCGGCAAGCGCGGCACGCCCGCCCGGACGGACGCGGTGGTCCAGGTGGTCATCCCGGACCGGCCGGGTGAACTGGCCCGGCTGTTCGAGGCGGCAGGCAAAGCTGGGGTCAATATCGAGGACATAGGTATCGAGCACTCCCCGGGATTGCCGGTCGGAGTGGCCGAATTGACGGTGCGGCCCGACGCCGTGGGGCCGCTGACCGAGGCACTCGCAGCCAATGGATGGCCCGTGCGTGGATAGGGATAGTCGAGTGCGCCGGTAGCATCGCCTCGTGACCGACTGTTTTGTTATTGCCGTGGACGGCCCCGCCGGATCCGGCAAGTCCAGTGCCGCCCGTGGCGTCGCCCGTGCGCTTGGCCTGCGTTACCTGGATACCGGCTCCATGTACCGGGCACTGACCTGGTGGATGATCCGCCAGGGCGTGGAGGTGGCCAGCCCGGCCGTGGTGGCGGCGCACGCCCGGGGCCCAGCCATCGAGGTCGGCACCGACCCGCAGGCCCCGGTGATCGCGGTGGATGGTACCGACGTGACCCGCATGATCCGCACCCGCGAGGTGTCGAACGCGGTCAGCGCGGTCGCACGGGTCCCCGAGGTCCGCACGCACCTGGTCGCGATGCAGCAGGAGATCATCACGGCCACCTGCGAGGCGGGCCAGGGCATTGTCGCCGAGGGAAGGGACATCGGCACGGTTGTTGCCCCCGACGCGGCGATCAAGGTGTTCCTGACCGCCAGTGAGGCGGTCCGGGCCCGCCGCCGGAGCGCCGACCTGGCCGGCGACCCGGCCGCCACGGTCGAGGTGACCCAGTCTGAGCAGCAGCGCCGTGACCGGACCGACGCCCCGCAGACCGCCATCGCCGCGGACGCGGTGCAGATCGACTCCACCGCGCTCGGGCTTGACGAGGTCGTCGGCGCCATCGTCGACCTGGCCCGGCAGCGGGTCGACGTGGCGTGGACGGGATGACCATGAGCGAGGAGTTCGATCCCGCAAGCTTTGACAGTGACGGATTCTCACCAGGGGCGCCCGACGTTCCGGTCCCGGTAGTCGCGGTGGTGGGCCGGCCCAACGTAGGAAAGTCGACTTTGGTCAACCGGATCCTCGGCAGCCGCCAGGCGGTCGTCGAAGACGTCCCGGGCGTCACGCGGGACCGGGTGGCTTACGACGCCACGTGGCGGGGCCGGGCGTTCACCCTGATGGACACCGGTGGCTGGGAGCCCTCCCCGGGGTCCGAGGAGGGCCAGTCCAGCCGCGCCCTCGCCGAGCAGGTGACCGCCCAGGCCAGGCTGGCCGTGGATACGGCCGACGCGGTGCTGTTCGTCGTGGACGCCGTGGTGGGCGTGACCGACGCCGACGAGGCCGTCGCGGCGGTGCTGCGCCGCTCGGGCAAGCCGGTCGTCCTCGCCGCGAACAAGGTGGACGACACGCCGGGCGAGGCCGCCGCCACGGCCCTGTGGTCCCTCGGGCTCGGCGAGCCGCAGCCGGTCAGTGCGCTGCACGGGCGGGGCAGCGGCGACCTCCTCGACGTGATCCTCAATGCCCTTCCCGAGACCCCCCGGGAGCAGTTCGGCGCCGAGGGGGGGCCCAGGCGGATCGCCCTGGTCGGCAAGCCCAACGTGGGCAAGTCCAGCCTGCTGAACAAGCTGGCCGGGCAGGAGAGGGTGCTGGTGGACGACGTGCCCGGCACCACCCGCGACCCGGTGGACGAACTCATCGAACTGGGCGGCACCACCTGGCGGTTCGTGGATACCGCCGGGATCAGGCGCCGGGCCAGAGAGAACCAGGGCGCTGACTTCTACGCGGCACTCCGCACCGCCGGGGCGCTGCAGCGGGCCGAGGTCGCGGTCGTCCTGGTGGATGCCAGCGAGCCGCTCACCGAGCAGGACCTGCGGATCGTGTCCATGGTGATCGACGCGGGCCGGGCTCTCGTCATCGCGTACAACAAGTGGGACCTGGTCGACGAGGACCGGCGGCTGCAGCTGGACAGGGAGATCGACCGCCAGCTGCACACCGCCCGCTGGGCGCCGAGGGTGAACATATCCGCTGCCACCGGCCGCCACGTGGACAGGCTCGTGCCCGCGATCGAGCTCGCCCTGACCGGCTGGGAGACCCGGATTTCCACCGGAAGGCTCAACGCCTGGCTCACCGAACTGGTCGCAGCGACCCCGCCCCCGGCACGTGGCGGCCGGCAGCCGAAGATCCTCTTCGCCACGCAGGCCGGCATCCGCCCGCCGCATTTCGTGCTGTTTACGTCGGGTTTCCTGGAGGCCGGGTACCGCCGGTTCATCGAACGACGGCTCCGCGAGGAGTTCGGTTTCGAGGGAAGCCCGGTGCACGTCTCGATGCGGCTGCGGGAGAAACGCCGTGGCGGGGGAAGCGGCGCGGCGCGGCGCGGGGCACCGGTGCGGCGTACCTGACGGTGGACCTCACCGAGCTGGACCGGGCCCGCGTCTGGCATCCGTATGCGGCCATGCCGGGAGCGGCGCCGCCGCTGCTCGTGGAATCCGCGTCGGGCGTGCGGCTGCGGCTCGCCGAGCCGGCGGCTGGTCATCTGGAGCTGGTGGACGGCATGTCGTCCTGGTGGGCCGCGATTCACGGTTACCGCCATCCGGTGCTCGACGAGGCGGCGCGGGCTCAGCTCAGCGCGATGAGCCACGTCATGTTCGGCGGGCTCACCCACGAGCCCGCGATCCGGCTCTGCGACCGCCTGGCCACCCTGACGCCGCCCGGGCTCGAGCACGTGTTCCTCTGTGACTCCGGGTCCGTCTCGGTAGAGGTCGCGATCAAGATGTGCCTGCAGTACTGGCGGTCGCTGGGCCGGCCTGCCAAGCGTCGGCTGCTCACCTGGCGCGGCGGGTATCACGGTGACACGTTCATGGCGATGTCGGTGTGCGACCCGGACGGCGGCATGCACCGGCTGTGGGACGGGGTGCTGCCGCCG
>DAIRVB010000022.1:9617-15089 GCA_036803065.1 Streptosporangiaceae bacterium | reverse complement strand
CACTGGTCGACGAGGGTTACCCATCGATCGGCTGCGCGACGTGCACGATGCGGGTGGCGGCGGGGGCGGATCCGCGCAGCGGGCGGTGGACGGGCACGGGCAAGACAGAATGCGGCATCCATACCTGAGGTCCGCCGATCGCACATCCGGCCGCCGGTGGCCTGCGCCACGTGCAGCATGGCCGCCGCTGGTCGCCGTGGCGCACGGGAGCAGCGACCCGCGCGCCGGGTCAGCGATCGCGGACCTGATCGCCCTGGGCCGCGCGCGGGCCGAACTGCGCGGCCGCCCCGGGCTCGATGCCCGGGCCGCTTTCCTCGGGCATGCCGCACCGGCGCTCCCCCAGGTTCTCGCTGCTCTGCACGGCGCGGCGCGGCGCGGGGTTGTCGTGCTGCCGTTGCTGCTCACGGCCGCCTACCACAGTGGCACGGACATCCCGGGAGCACTGCGGGAGGCACAGGCCGCGTTCCCCCGGCTGAGCATCGCCTACGGCGAGCCACTGGGCCCGCACCCGGCGCTGCTGCACGCCCTCGAACGCCGCCTCGCTGAGGCCGACGCTGGAGCCGATGGTGGGGCCGCCGGGGACTACCGGGTGAGCCGCACGGCGGTGGTGCTCGCCGCCGCCGGGTCCAGCCGGCCGGCCGCCAACGCCGCGGTCGCCCAGGTGGCGGCGGACTGGCAGGCGGCCCGCGGCTGGCGCGCCGTGCTGCCCGCCTATGCCTCGGTCGCGTCGCCGACGCCCGACCAGGCGGTGGCGGCCCTGCTGCGCGACGGTGCGCAGCGCGTTGTGGTGGCCAGTTACCTACTGGCTCCCGGCCTGTTCGCTGACCGGATCCGCGACGCGTCGCTGGCCGCGGGGGCCGCGGCTGTCTCCGGACCGCTCGGCGCGGCGCCCGAGGTAGCCGATGTGCTCCTGCAGCGCTACACGGAGGCCTGCACCACAGAAGCCTGCGCCACAGGAGCCTGCACCGCCCCGGTGGTCCAGAACGGCATTCTGGTCCAGAACGGCACGGGGGCCCAGCCCTCCGGCTCGCCGGGCCTGGTGCTCGCTACGCGGGCATCTGCGCGGCCGGCGAGTTAGGGTCGCCACATGAGCGTCGTCGGGAACCGCGTTACACACGACGTCCTCAACCAGGTTCCGCCGCTGGCCGGCCGTGACGTTGCCGAGGACCCCGCGCTGCTGGATGGGATCGAACGGGAGGGGGCCGGCTGGGCATCGGGCGATCTGCACACGCTCGGCTCGCTGGCGGGCTCGGCTGACGTGGCCGAGCACGCGCGGCTCGCCAACGAGCATCCGCCCGTGCTGCGCAGTCACGACGCGCGCGGCAACCGCATCGACGAGGTGGAGTTCCACCCGTCCTGGCACGCGCTGATGTCCACCGCCGTGGCCCACGGCCTGCACGCTGCCCCGTGGGCCGACCAGTCCCCCGGCGCGCACGTGGCCAGGGCGGCCAAGTTCTACGTCTGGGCACAGGCCGAGGCGGGGCACGGCTGCCCGATCTCGATGACCTACGCGGCCATCCCGGCGCTGCGCCAGGAGCGCCCGCTCGCGGACCGGTTCGAGCCGCTGCTTAGCACCCGCGAGTACGACCCTGGGCTGCGGCCACCCGAGAACAAGGCCGGGCTGCTGGCCGGCATGGCCATGACCGAGAAGCAGGGCGGGTCGGACGTGCGGGCCAACACGACCCGGGCCGAGCCGGCGCCGGCCGAGGGCGACGGCGCTCACCTGATCACCGGGCACAAGTGGTTCTGCTCCGCCCCCATGTGTGACCTGTTCCTGGTCCTCGCGCAGGCGCCGGCCGGACTGACCTGCTTCCTGCTGCCCCGGGTGCGGCCCGACGGGTCCCGTAACGCCATGCGCATACAGCGGCTCAAGGACAAGCTCGGCAACCGGTCCAACGCCTCCGCCGAAGTCGAGTTCGACGCGGCGCTCGCCTGGCAGGTCGGCGCGGCTGGGCGTGGCGTGCCCACGATCATCGAAATGGTCAGCGCGACCAGGCTCGACTGCGTGCTTGGCAGCGCCGCGGCGATGCGGCAGGGCTGTGTCGCGGCGGTCCATCACGCGTCCTGGCGCCAGGCGTTCGGCAAGGACCTGATCTCCCAGCCGCTGATGGCCGCCGTGCTCGCCGATCTCGTCGTGGAGTCCGAGGCGGCCACCACGCTCGCGGTGCGGCTGGCCGGCGCCGCTGAGCGGGCCGCGCGCGGTGACGCGCAGGAGGCGGCGCTGCTGCGGGTGGCACTGCCCGCCGCCAAGCACTGGGTCTGCAAGCGCGCACCCGCCCATACGGCGGAGGCGCTGGAATGCCTGGGCGGCAACGGCTACATCGAGGAGTCCGGCCTGCCGCGGCTGTACCGCGAGGCGCCACTGAATTCCATCTGGGAGGGGTCCGGAAACGTGACGGCGCTGGACGTGCTCCGCGCGCTGGCCCGCGCCGCTGAGCCCGCCGACGCCCTGCTCGCCGAGCTCGACTGGGCCGCAGGTGGCGACCGCAGGCTGGACGAGGCCTGCGACCGCCTGCGCCGCCTGCTGCCTGGGCTGGCCGGCACGGCGGGGCCGGACGCGGAGTTCGCCGCCCGGCGGCTCGCCGGGACGATCGCGGTGACTCTCCAGGCCGCGCTGCTGGTGCGGCACGCGCCCGCGGCTGTGGCGGACGCCTTCTGCGCTTCGCGGCTGGGCTCAGGCTCACTGGGCTCAGGCTCACTGGGCTGGGGCACCCTCAGCGGGCCTGGCGTCCCGTTCGGCACGCTTCCGGACGACGTGGCCACCGGCGCCATCCTTGACCGCGCCACGGCCTCGGCCCGGTAGGGTCTGTTAGTGCGCGTTTGGCCGGGAACCGCCTATCCGCTGGGCGCGACATGGGACGGGGCCGGTACCAATTTCGCGCTGTTCTCAGAGGTCGCCGAGCAGGTGGAGCTATGCCTTCTCGACGGCGATGACCCAGGTCAGCTCGCTGAAACGAGAATCACGCTGACCGAGGTCGACGGGTTCGTCTGGCACGGGTACCTACCCGGGGTGGGACCTGGCCAGCGCTACGGGTACCGGGTGCACGGCCCCTACGAGCCACGGCGCGGCCACCGGTGCAACCCCGCCAAGTTGCTGCTCGACCCGTACGGCAAGGCGGTCGAGGGCGAGGTGCGCTGGAACGAGGCCCTGTTCTCGTACCGGTTCACCGATCCGGCGGCCATGAACACCGCCGACAGCGGGCCGTTCATGCCTAAGAACGTCGTGATCAACCCATTCTTCGACTGGGCCGCCGACCGGGCTCCACGCACTCCCTACCACGAGACCGTGATCTACGAGGCTCACGTCCGGGGCCTTACCCTGCGCCATCCCGAGGTGCCGGCCCAGCAGCGGGGCAGCTACGCGGGACTGGCCCATCCGGCGGTAATTGAGCACCTGATCCAGCTCGGCGTCACGGCTGTGGAGCTGATGCCGGTGCACCAGTTCGTGCCTGAGCACGATCTCGTCGCACGGCGGCTGACCAACTACTGGGGATATAACACGATCGGCTTCCTGGCCCCGCACGACAGGTACTCCTCCTCTGGCCAGCGGGGTAGCCAGGTCGGTGAGTTCAAGGCCATGGTGAAGGCGCTGCACGAGGCGGGCATCGAGGTGATCCTGGATGTCGTCTACAACCACACGGCCGAGTCCGACCACCGGGGACCGACGTTGTCCTTCCGCGGCATCGACAACGCCGCCTACTACCATCTCCGCGACGACGACAAGCGTTACTACCTGGACTACACCGGCTGCGGCAACAGCCTGAACGTCCGGCATCCGCACGCGCTGCAGCTGATCATGGACTCGCTGCGGTACTGGGTCCTGGAGATGCACGTAGACGGTTTCCGGTTCGACCTGGCCTCCGCCCTGGCCAGGGAACTGCACGAGGTGGACCGGCTGGCCACCTTCTTCGACCTGGTGCAGCAGGATCCGGTGGTATCGCAGGTAAAGCTGATCGCCGAGCCGTGGGACGTCGGCGAAGGCGGCTACCAGGTCGGGAACTTCCCGCCGCTGTGGAGTGAGTGGAACGGCAAGTACCGTGACGTGGTCCGGGACTTCTGGCGTGGCAGCCGGGATACGCTGCCAGAATTCGCGTCCCGGCTGACCGGGTCGAGCGATCTCTACGAGACGAGCGGCCGTCGGCCCTTCGCCTCGGTCAACTTCGTCACCTGCCACGACGGGTTCACCTTGACCGACCTGGTCTCCTATAACAACAAGCACAACGAGGCCAACGGCGAAGGCGGAGCCGACGGCAGTGACGACAACCGGTCCTGGAACTGCGGCGTCGAAGGCCCCTCTGCCGGTCCGGCGGTGAACGAGCTACGCAGGCGGCAGCGGCGCAACTTCCTGGTCACCCTGTTCTGCTCACAGGGAGTGCCGATGCTGCTGCACGGGGATGAGCTTGGCCGCACTCAGCAGGGCAACAACAACGCGTACTGCCAGGACAACAAGATCTCCTGGGTGGACTGGGAACATGCCAGCCAGGAGAAGGACCTCCAGGAGTTCACCCGCGCCCTCGCCGCGTTCCGGCGGCGCCACCCCGTGTTCCGCCGCCGCCGGTTCTTCGAGCACCCCGACGGCCGGACCGGGGGCCCACCGGGAGACATTGCCTGGCTGACCCCGTCCGGCCGGGAAATGACGGACGACGACTGGAATACCGGCTACGCCAAGGCGCTGGGAGTATTCCTGAACGGGGACGCGATCAGTGAGCCCGACCCGCGGGGCGAGCGGGTGCGCGATGACACGTTCCTCCTGCTGTTCAGCGCGGACGGCCAGCCGGTCGCGTTCACGCTGCCCGCGGCCCGGTTCGGCCGCGGCTGGACCGTGGTGCTCGACACCGCATCGCCGGCGGCGCCGGACGACCCGCCGGGTGCCGCCACGCCCAGGCAGCGCAAGGCCGGTGCCCGGGTGGTGCTCAGGGCGCATTCCATGATGGTGCTTCGCCGGGTCAGGCCCGAATCGCAGTGACCAGCACCAGCACGTAGGTGCTCAGCCCGACGAGCCCATGCACCGCAACCGCCCGCACCGGGAAGTGCTGCTCCGCTCCCCTGGCGTGCCGCCCGCCCCGGCCGACCAGCCAGCGCGTCAGCATCGCGAAGCCGAGCATCGCGGACATGCTGAGCACGCCGAAGCCGACCCAGGCGCATTCCAGCCGCCCCGTGTCCACGAAGCTGATCCAGAACGCGAGCCCCGTAGCGGCGAGGAGGGGGTGCGCGAATATCAGTGCCGCTGGAAAAACGGTGATCCTGGTCGCCTGCTGTTTGAGGCCGCCGTGGGATAACCACATCGCCAGCAGGTACACGCCGAAGCATGCGGTAGCGCACCAGATGACGAGCGCGACGATTGGCACTGATTCCCCCCTCACGGTCGCACTGCAGCGTTACGGTGCACCGCCCCCCACACATATCCGCGGGCGTCGCTGCCGCGCTACACCCGGTTTCGGGGATCCGGGGGGCGATCTGATTGACTGCTGG
>DAIRVB010000022.1:0-9517 GCA_036803065.1 Streptosporangiaceae bacterium | reverse complement strand
CTGCCGCGCTACACCCGGTTTCGGGGATCCGGGGGGCGATCTGATTGACTGCTGGCCGTGCGGCAGATCCATCCCACGGAAAGTAGCGGCCAGGAACTCAGCCTGCCCGGTCTGTATGCCTATCCCGACGAGCCCGCGCGTGCGGGCCGGCCGTGGATCCGCGCCAACATGGTGGCCAGCGCCGATGGCGCCGCCACGGCGAGCGGCCGCTCTGGTGGCCTGTCCGGCGAGGCCGACCGCGCAGTGTTCGGCGTTCTCCGGGCCCTCGCCGACGTTGTGCTGGTCGGCGCGGGCACGGTGCGTGCCGAGGCATACCGCCCGGCCCGGGTGGCTGAGCGCTGGGCGTGGCTACGGGAAGGGCGCCCTGCCGCGCCACCGATCGCCGTGCTGAGCCGCAGTCTCGACCTGGGTCAGGGCTGCGCCCTGCTTACCGGAACCACGGGGCGTACCGGAACCACGGGGCTTACCGGAACCACGGGCCGGGCCCGCACGATCGTGATCACCGTCCAGGCCGCCCCGGCTGACCGCAAGGCCGCCGTGGCCAGGGACGCCGAGCTCATCATCGCGGGCGAGGATAGCGTCGATCTGCGCTCTGCGATCAGCGCCCTGGCCGCCATGGGGCACCGGCGCATCCTCACCGAGGGCGGCCCGCATCTGCTGGAAGAGATCATTGAAGCCGGCCTGCTCGACGAGCTCTGCCTCACCATAAGCCCGCTGCTGGCCGGAAGCGGGGCAGGGCGGATAGTCCAGGGAAGGCCTGCGGACGCGGAGCGGCCGGGCCTGGGCCCGATGTCCCTCGCGCATGTGCTTGAGGACCAGGGTTACCTGCTGTGCCGGTACGTGCGATCGGCCGGGCCGGCCGGAGCAGCTATTTCGTCGCGAGAACCGCGCCGAGGTCGTAGCTGACCGGCTCCTCGAGCTGGGCGTAGGTGCAGGAGCGGGGATCACGGTCCGGGCGCCAGCGGGCGAACTGGGCGGTGTGCCGGAAGCGCCGCCCTTCCATGTGGTCGTAGCGGACCTCGACCACCCGTTCCGGCCGCAGCGGGATGAACGAGAGGTCCTTCCCCGCATTCCACCGGCTGGTCTCGCCGTCACGGGGGTTGCGGGCGCCGCCTGCGCGTTCGGCCGCGCCCTCCGCCTGGCCCCAATTCCACGGATGCCCTTCGAACGTCGTGACCAGCGGCTGCAACTCGGCGTAGAGCTCCTTGCGGCGGGCCATCGGGAATGCGCCGATCACCCCGACGCTGGCCAGGTCACCCGCGTCTGTGTAGAGGCCGAGCAGCAGCGAGCCGATGGCATCCGGGCCGCTCTTGTGCGGCCGGTAGCCGGCCACCACACAGTCGGCGGTGCGTTCGTGCTTGATCTTGAACATGACCCGCTTGTCGGGCTGGTAGGTCCCGCTCAGGGCCTTGGCGACGATCCCGTCGAGCCCGGCCCCCTCAAATTGCCGGAACCAGTCCTGCGCCAGCGCATGATCGGTGGTGGCAGGCGTTAGGTGCATCGGCGGGCCGGCCGTGGCCAGGGTGCTGGCCAGCGCGGCGCGGCGCTCCTCGAACGGGCGGCCGGTGTAGTCGACATCCCCGACGGCAAGCAGGTCGAAGGCCACGATGTGGGCTGGCGTCTGCCCGGCCAGCAGCGTGACCCGGCTTGCGGCCGGGTGGATCCGCTGCAGCAGTGCCTCGAAGTCCAGGCAGTGGCCGCCGGCAGCGGGAATCACGATCTCCCCGTCGATCACGCACCGCGGCGGCAGGTGCGCCCTGACCGCCGCGACAAGCTCAGGGAAATACCGGGTGAGCGGCCGCTCGTTCCGGCTGCCGATCTCCACCTCGTCCCCGTCACGGAAGATGACCGACCGGAAGCCGTCCCATTTGGGCTCGAAGCTGTACGGGCCATCGGGGATGTCCTTGACCGCCTTGGCCAGCATCGGCGCGACCGGCGGATTGACCGGGAGGTGCATGCCTCTATCCTGCCCGGTGCGTGATCGCCGCCGCGCACTGCCCGGTCATCGATAGCCTTTTCAGCACCGAGCCCTGACAGCACGGGGCACCTTCACCAGTCCATCCAGGGAGCCCGGACGTGGCACTGCACAAGAAGACCGACGACCAGAGCGGCCGGAACGATGTCGACGTCAACCCCCTCTACGTCCAGATAGACCGCGAGCCGGTACCCCGCCGGATGATGCCGCCGCACGGGATGCTGCCCGACACGGCGCTCCAGGTGGTCAGGGACGAGCTGATCCTGGATGGCAACGCCCGGCTCAACCTCGCCACATTCGTGACGACCTGGATGGAGCCACAGGCCACGCAGCTGATGACCGACTGCCTCGACAAGAACATGATCGACAAGGATGAGTACCCGCAGACCGCGGAGATCGAGTCCCGGTGCGTGAGCATCCTGGCCCACCTGTGGCACGCCCCGGCGGACTCGGGTGCCACCGGCTGCTCTACCACCGGGTCGAGCGAGGCCTGCATGCTCGGCGGGATGGCCCTGCTGTGGCGGTGGCGGGAGCGAAGGCAGGCCGCCGGGGTCTCGGCCGCCAAGCCGAACCTGGTGATGGGCACGAATGTGCAGGTGTGCTGGGAGAAGTTCTGCCGCTACTGGCAGGTAGAGCCGCGCATGGTGCCGATGGAGGCCGACCGGCTGCACCTGCGCGGGCCAGAGGCAGCCGCCCAGTGCGATGAGAACACCATCGGCGTGGTAGCCGTGCTCGGCTCGACCATGGACGGCAGTTACGAGCCGGTTAGCGAGATCAGTGACGAACTCGACCAGCTCGCCGCGCGCGGCGGCCCCGACGTCCCGATCCACGTGGATGGCGCCTCAGGCGGCTTCGTCGCGCCGTTCATCCAGCCCGAACTCGTGTGGGACTTCCAGGTCCCCCGGGTGGCCTCGATCAACGCGTCCGGGCACAAATATGGGCTGGTCTATCCCGGAGTGGGCTGGGTCGTGTGGCGGGACGCCGCGGCGCTGCCGGAGGACCTGGTGTTCAAGGTGAACTACCTCGGCGGGGAGATGCCGACCTTCGCGCTGAATTTCTCCCGGGCCGGCTCGAATGTCGCAGCGCAGTACTACAACTTCCTGCGGCTCGGCTCCGAGGGCTACCGGAGAGTCCAGCAAGCCTGCCAGGACGTCGCGCTGCACATGTCTGGGCAGATCGCCAGGATGGGGCCGTTCGAACTGCTCAGTGACGGAAGCGAGCTGCCGGTCTTCGCGTTCAAGATCAGCGACGAGTCAGCTGGCTATACGGTCTTCGACCTGTCCGAGGAGCTTCGCGAGCGTGGCTGGCTGGTGCCGGCCTACACGTTCCCAGCCAACCTGACCGACACCGCGGTCCTCAGGGTCGTGGTCCGCAACGGTTTCGGCAAGAACCTCGCTGACGCGTTCCTCGCGGACCTGCGCCGCCACTCCCGGGCGCTGGCGGCACATCCCAACGCGCATGTGCCGCTGGCCACCGAACCGGACCGGCAGGGGTTCGCCCACTGAACCCCGCGTGCGCCCGGCTCCCGGCAGGAATCCCCGTAGGCAGATGCCCTGTGGTTAAGCGTCCCCGTAGTTAAGCGTCCTTGCGCAGCCTGTTCAGTGCCTCAGCGAGGATCGCGGCGCCATCGGTGTCGGTCCGCCGCTCCTTCACGTAGGCCAGGTGCGTCTTGTAGGGCTCGCTGTGCGGCGGTCCGGGAGGGCTGTCCTTCTCCCGGCCCGCGGGGAAGCCGCAGCGCGGGCAATCCCACGTTTCCGGGACCGCGGCATCGCTGGCGAAGCTCGGCCGGGTCTCATGCCTGTTCGAGCACCAGAAGGAGATCCGTATCCGCGGCGCGGCCTCGCCACGTTCCGCCTCGCCCATCGGGCCGGCGCCGACGCGGCTGCCCCGGATGGCGTTTCCACTACTCACTGCTCACCCCTCGTTGGTCCGCTGCCAAACCCGGGCCCAGTGGCCCGCCCAGTTGTCCTTCGCCGCGGCGCTCCGCGGCCGCCCAGCGCTCTGCGGCGCCCGCGCATTCAGTGATTCAGTAGCAGGTCCAGGCCGATGATGCAGAGAAACCAGAGCGCTCCCGTGAAAATGGTGAGCCGGTCCAGGTTCCGCTCCACCACTGAGGACGAGCCGAGCGTCGAGGAGACCCCGCCACCGAAGAGGTCGGAGAGCCCTCCGCCCTTGCCCTTGTGCAGGAGCACCAGCAGCATCATCAGCAGACTCGTGATGATGAGCACCACAGAAATAGCGATGATCACCGCTTGTTCTCCTCCCTCCGGGTGGCCTGTTAGGCGCTAGGTATCAGTTCACGGTACCGGCATATTCTCACAAATTCACCGGCGTCCAGGCTCGCGCCACCAACCAGCGCGCCGTCGATATCGGGCTGCGTCATGATCGAGGCTATGTTGTCTGCTTTCACTGACCCGCCATACAGAATACGCACACCTGCTGCCTCTGCGTCCCCGTGAACCGCCGAAAGCCTGCCCCGAGTCGCGCCGCAGACCTCCTGTGCGTCCTCCGGCGAGGCCACCTCGCCGGTGCCGATCGCCCAGACCGGCTCGTAGGCAACTACCAGGCCTGCCACCTGAGCAGGCGCCAGCCCGGCGAGGCCGCCATCGAGCTGGGCGAGCGTGTGGCTGATCTGGTCGCCAGCGCGGCGCACATCCAGGTTCTCGCCGATGCACAGGATGGGCGTGAGGCCGGCCCGGAGCGCGGCCTTGACCTTCGCGTTCACCAGTGCGTCGTCCTCGCCGTGGTACTGGCGGCGCTCCGAGTGGCCGGCCAGTACGTAACTGCACCCGAGCTTGGCCAGCATCAGCCCGGATATGTCGCCGGTGTAGGCGCCCTTGTCATGCGGCGAGATGTCCTGCGCACCGTAGACGATCCGCAGCCGGTCCCCCGCCACCAGGGTCTGCACGCTGCGCAGCGCCGTGAACGGCGGGAGCACGGCCACGTCGACCGCGTCGAAATCCTTGTCGGTCAGCGAGAACGCCAGCTTCTGGACCAGCGCGAGTCCCTCGAAGTGCGTGTTATGCATCTTCCAGTTGCCCGCCATGAGCGGTGTGCGCGTCATGCGGGTTCCTCAAGCGCCGTCAGCCCGGGCAGCGTCCGCCCCTCCAGGTATTCCAGGCTGGCCCCGCCACCAGTGGAGATGTGGGTGAAGGCGTCCTCAGGAAAGCCAAGCTGCCTAACGGCCGCCGCCGAGTCACCGCCGCCCACCACCGTCAGCCCGCCGACCCGGCTGATCGCCTCCGCCACGGCCCTGGTTCCCGCCGCGAAGGCAGGAAACTCGAAGACCCCGGCAGGCCCGTTCCAGAACACCGTCTTCGCGTCAGCGAGCTTCTGGGCGATCAGCGCCCGGGTGCCGGGACCCATATCGACACCCTCACGGTCGGCCGGGATGGCGTCGGCGGGCACCACCACATAGTCGGCGTCGGGCGCGAACCGGTCCGCGGCGACGATGTCCACCGGGAGCACCAGGTCGACACCGCGCCGGGCCGCCTCCTCGATAAGAGCTGACACCCGCGGGATCTGGTCAGCCTCCAGCAGCGACTTGCCGACCTCGTAGCCGCGGGCGGCCAGGAAGGTGTAGGACATGCCGCCACAGATGATCAGCCGGTCGGCGCGGCTGAGCAGGTTGCCGATTACCGCGAGCTTGTCGGAGGGCTTGGCCCCCCCGAGCACGACGACGTACGGCCTGGCTGGGTCGGTGGTCAGCTGGCGGAGGACCGCGATCTCGGCGAGCACCAGTTCCCCGGCCGCATGTGGCAGCAGCCCAGGCACGTCGTACACGCTTGCGTGCCTGCGGTGCAGCGCGCCGAACCCGTCGCCCACGTACAGCGAGGCGAGGGCAGCGAGCCTGGCGGCCAGCTTGCCGCGTTCCCCGTCGTCCTTGCTCGTCTCCGCAGGCTCGAAACGCACGTTCTCCGCCATCCCGACGTCCCCGTCGCCCAGGCCCGCGGCCATGCTTGCGGCGGACGGGCCCGTCACGTCAGCCGCGAACGCCACCGGACGCCCGAGCAGTTCCCCGAGATGGTCGGCGACCGGGCGCAGCGACGGCCCGCTCGCGGCGCGCTGCGCGTAGTCGTCCCCCTTGGGCCTGCCCAGGTGCGCGCAGATGATGACGCGCGCGCCGCGGCCGGCCAGCTTGGTGATGGTCGGCAGGCTGGCCCGGATCCGGCCGTCATCGGTGATCCTGGTGCCGTCCAGGGGGACGTTGAGATCGGCACGCAGCAGGACCGTCTGCCCGGCCACATCCAGGTCGTCGATCCGCTTCATCCCAGCTGCCCGCCGACCAGCACGGTGAGGTCGGCCAGGCGGTTGGAGTAGCCCCACTCGTTGTCGTACCAGCCGATCACCTTGACCTGGTCGCCGAGGGTCATGGTGAGCGTGGAGTCGAAGGTGCACGAGTACGGCGTGCCGACGATGTCGGAGGACACGATCTGGTCGGCGGTGTAGTGCAGGTATCCCTTGAGCGGTCCCTCCGCGGCGGCCAGGAACGCGGCGTTCACCTCGTCCTTGGTGGCTTCTCTGGTGAGCTGCACGACCAGGTCGGTCACCGAACCGTCCGGCACGGGAACCCGCATCGACATCCCGTCCAGCTTGCCCTTGAGCTCGGGCAGCACCAGCGCGGTCGCCCGCGCGGCGCCGGTGGTGGTGGGGATGATGTTCTGCGCGGCGGCCCGGGCCCGGCGCAGGTCCTTGTGCGGGAAGTCCAGTATCACCTGATCGTTGGTGTAGGCGTGGATCGTGGTCATCAGGCCCTTGACGATCCCGAAACTTTCCAGCAGCACCTTGGCCATCGGCGCGACGCAGTTCGTCGTGCACGATGCGTTCGAGATGACGTGGTGGCTGGACGGGTCGTAGGCGCCGTCGTTGACGCCCATCACGATGGTGATGTCCTCGCCCGACGCCGGGGCGGAGATGACGACCTTCTTCGCGCCCGCCTCAAGATGCTGACCGGCGTCTGCGGCCTTGGTGAACCGGCCGGTGGATTCGATAACCACGTCGACGCCCAGGTCACGCCAGGGCAGCGCGGCAGGATTCCGTTCCGCCAGGACCTTGATCTTGCTTTTGCCCACTGCGATGTCGCCGCCGTCTACGGCCACATCCTCGGCCAGCGTGCCGAGGAGCGTGTCGTACTTGAGCAGGTGCGCCAGAGTGGCTGGATCAGTCAGGTCGTTCGCGGCCACGATTTCGATGCCGTCGCCTTCGCCAGCTGCCTGGGCGGCATTGACGGCGCGCCAGTAGTTGCGTCCGATACGGCCGAATCCGTTGATGCCCACGCGGATGGTCACGGCGGCGTTTCTCCTCGTCGCTTGCTGCCTGTCGAAGTGGCTTTCCCCCTCCTGGCGACCCTATCGGACCACCAGGCGGCGGCAGGCACCTAGGACATGAGCATGTCAGCCGTGAGGCTTGCCTCAGTGCCCGGGACACCAAGGTCGCGGGCGCGCTTGTCAGCCATGGCGAGAAGCCGGCGGATCCGGCCCGCAATGGCGTCCTTGGTCAGCGGCGGGTCGGCCAGCTGGCCGAGTTCTTCGAGGCTGGCCTGCCGGTGCTCGATCCGCAGCTGACCTGCGATGGTCAGGTGCTCGGGCGCCTCACCGCCGAGGATTTCCAGGGCACGCTCCACCCGCGCGCCGGCCGCGACCGCGGCGCGGGCGCTGCGGCGCAAGTTGGCGTCGTCGAAATTGGCCAGCCGGTTCGCGGTGGCCCTGACTTCACGGCGCATCCGGCGCTCTTCCCAGGCCAAGACGCTGTCGTGCGCGCCGAGCCGGGTGAGCAGGGCGCTGATCGCGTCGCCGTCCCTGACCACCACCCGGTCCACGCCGCGGACTTCGCGGGCCTTGGCATGAATTTTCAGCCGCCGGGCAGCCCCGACCAAGGCGAGCGCGGCTTCCGGTCCCGGGCAGGTGATCTCGAGCGACATTGAACGGCCAGGCCCGGTCACCGAGCCGTGGGCCAGGAAAGCGCCGCGCCAGGCGGACTCGCAGTCGCACGCGGTCCCGGACACCACCTGCCGGGGCAGCCCGCGCACCGGGCGGCCATGGTTGTCCACGAGGCCGGTCTGCCGGGCCAGGCTGTCGCCGTCCTTGCGGACCCGGACCAGGTACCGGTTGCCCTTGCGCAGCCCGCTCGGCGCGAGCACGATCATGTCGGACGTGTGGCCGAACACCTCGGCGATGTCCTTGCGCAGGCGGCGCGCGGCCGCTCCGGTATCAAGCTCTGCCTCGACCACGATACGTCCGCTCGCCAGGTGCAGTCCCCCGGCGAAACGGAGCAGGGTGGACACCTCCGCCTTACGGCAGCACGGCTTCAGTATGGTGACGCGGCTCAGTTCATCCTTCACCAGGCCGGTCATCGCCACCGGCATCACTCCCCCTCAAATATCTGTGCGAATGCCCCCGCCAGCTGCCGCGGGTCGTGCCGCGGCGAGCCGTCCCGCATCGCCAGGTCCGCGAGGACGAGGCTGCCACCGAGCAGGCCTGCCGCCTTCTCGAGCTCCGCCGCCGCGCTTCCGGCGGTTCCCCGGTCCGCCAGCACAACATCCACCCGCAGCTGCGGCGCATGATCCGCAAGCACCTCCAGGTGCGTTTGCGGGGAGAAACCGTCCGTCTCGCCCGGCTGGGCGGCGAGGTTCAGCACGACTATCCGGCGGGCCGCGGTGGCGATCAGCGCCTCGGCCAGCCCGGGAACCAGGATGTGCGGCAGCACGCTGGTAAACCACGAACCCGGGCCGAGCACCACCCAGTCCGCATCCAAGATCGCCGTCAACGCCTCCGGGCAGGCAGGCGGATTCCGGGGGATGAGGGAGACGGACCGGACCCGCCCGGTAGTAGTCGCGGAGGCGACCTGACCGCAGACGGTGCTCATCTCGTGGGGCCGGGCTGGATCGGCTCCCTCGACCTCGGCCACCAGGTCAAGCGGGACCGACGCCATGGGCAGAACCCGGCCGTGCGCGCCAAGCAGCCGGCCCACCCAGTCCAGCCCCTGCACGTTGTCGCCGAGGAGTTCCCAGAGCGCCACGATCAGCATGTTGCCCACCGCGTGCCCGCCCAGCCCGGAATCTCCGGCGAACCGGTGCTGCACCACCCTGCTCCATGTCGTCCCCCACTCGTCGTCCCCGCACAGCGCCGCGAGCGCCATCCGCAGGTCCCCGGGGGGCAGGACGCCGAACTGGCGGCGCAGCTCGCCGCTTGACCCGCCGTCATCGGCGACAGTCACGATCGCGGTGAGCTGGCGGGTCACTCGGCGCAGCGCCGACAGCGACGCGAACAGCCCGTGGCCGCCACCGAGCGCCGCCACCTTCGGGTTGAGCGGCCGCCCAGAGGGCGATACCGGGATGCCACCATTGCCTTCTGCCATCGCCCTCACTCGCGTCCCAGGTCCCTGTGTACCACCTGGACGCCCGCGCCGTCTCCGGCCAGGCATTCCGCGATCTCTTCGGCGACGGCCACGCTGCGGTGCTTCCCGCCGGTGCAGCCGATCGCCAGCGTGACGAAGTGCTTTCCCTCGCGCTCGTATCCGGCGAGCACCACCCGCAACGCCGCC
>DAIRVB010000021.1:0-15134 GCA_036803065.1 Streptosporangiaceae bacterium | reverse complement strand
GCAGGACCCGCGACCAGGTGGGCGCGCAGCGCTGCGGTGATCTCACCGGGCGCCGAGAGGTTGGCCAGGTGCGCGCCGCCGCGCACCACGGTCAGCTGGGCGTTCCGGATCCCCCGCGCGATCACCGCACTATGCCAGGGCGGTGTCGCCTTGTCCTCGGCCCCGGCGATCACCAGGGTCGGCGCGGTGACCGAGGGGAGCGACCCGCGCAGGTCCATGGCCGCGATCGCCTCGCAGCATCCGGCGTACCCCTCCGGGTCCACGCCCTGCAGCGCGGCCGCGGTGGCCGCCACCGTCGCGGGATCGCGTTCGCGGAACGCCGGGGTGAACCAGCGGTCCACGACTGGCCCCGAGACCGACGCCATGCCGTCGCGCCGGACCTGCGCCGCCCGGGTGGCGTAGGCCTCGGCGGTCGGCAGGTACGCGGACGTACAGCAGAGCCCGAGGACGTCGATCCGGTCCGGCGCGTGCGCCGCCAGCCACATGCCGATCATCGCGCCGAGTGAGATCCCGCAGTACGACGCGCGCTCGACGCCGAAGTCGTCGAGCAGCCGCAGGACGTCCGCGGCCAGGTCGCCAATGGCGTACGGGCCGGGCGGCGCGGGGGACCCACCGTGCCCGCGGTGCTCGTAACGCAGCAGCCGGAAACCCTCGCCCAGCGCGAGCAACTGCGGGTCCCAGACCTCGCGCGTGGTGCCCATCGAGTTGCCGAGCACGACCACGGGGGCGTCTCGCGGGCCGTCCAGGGAGGCGGCCAGCCTTACCGGGCGGCGGCCCGCGGCGGCCGCTGGCGGCCCAGATTTCGAAAGCTCCGACATCGAAAGCTCAGACATCGAAAGCTCAGACATCGAAAGCTCAGACATCGAAGAATACGGTCTCGCGCTCGCCTTGCAGGTGGATATCGAACCGGAACACTCCGGCCCGCTCAGGATCCGCCTGCGCGATCAGCGTCGCGCTGCGGCCGGCCTCGGGGATCGAGGCCAGCACCGGGTCGGACTCGTTCGCCTCGGGCTCGTCGGAGAAATAGATCCGGGTCACCACCCGGGCGAGCAGGCCCCGCGCGAACACGGACACGTCCAGGTGCGGCGCCTCGGTGCCGCCGTCTGGGCTGGGCAGCGGGCCGGGCCGCAGCGTAACGATGCGGTAGCCGCCGTCCGGCCCGGTCATGCAGCGGCCGAACCCGCGGAACGGCGTCCCGGCCGGCTCCGGCGCACCGCGCGGATCGTCGGGGTGGGTGAACCGGCCGTCCGGGTCAGCCTGCCAGGTCTCGATCATGCCGTCCGGCACCGGCACGCCAGCGCCGTCAACCAGGCGCCCGGTGATCTCGACCGCGCCCGGCGTGCCCTCGGGCACCACGAACGGGCCGTCCAGCCACGGCAGCCCGATGGCGAGGAACGGGCCCACCGTCTGTGACGGTGTCAGCCCCGCGGTCACCGGTGGTCCTCCGCCCGCTCGATCGCGGTCGCCGCGGGCCCGCGCAGGACGATGTCCCACTCGAACCCCAGGGCCCAGTCGGGCTGGGTCAGCCCGAGGTCGAACCGGGCGATCAGCCGCTCACGGGCCTTCGGGTCGGGGATCGAGTTGAAGATCGGGTCCTGGCTGAACAGCGGATCCCCGGGGAAGTACATCTGAGTGACCAGGCGCTGCGGGAACGCGCGGCCGAGCATCGAGAAGTGGATGTGCGCCGGCCGCCAGGCGTTCGGGTGGTTGCGCCACGGGTAGGCGCCCGGCTTGATGGTGACGAACCGGTACCTGCCCTCGGAGTCGGTCATGCACCGGCCGGCCCCGGAGAAGTTCGGGTCAAGCGGTGCCGGGTGGTTGTCTACCGGGTGCGCGTACCGGCCCGCCGCGTTGGCCTGCCAGACCTCTATCAACGTGCCGGGGACCGGGCGTCCGCCACCGTCGAGCAGCCGGCCGGTGACGATGATCCGCTCCCCGAGCGGCTCCCCGGCGTGCTGGGTGGTCAGGTCGGCGTCCGCCGGCGTCACCCGTTCCTCGCCAAGCAACGGCCCGGTGATCTCGGTCAGCCGGTGCGGCAGCGCCACCAGCGGGCGGCGCGGCGCCCGCAGCTCAGTCGACCGGTACCCGGGCGAGTCCAGCGGCGGGTGCAGCCCGCGCGGCCGCTCGTACGACGGCAGCGCGAACCCCGGGACCGACGGTGTCTGAGTGGTCATCAAGCTGCTCCTTCACTACCTTGGCTGATCGCCTGGAGCCCACGCAGAGCGGTCAGCTCGGATGCCGACGGTGGCCCGATCACTTCCAGGGAACCAGAGACGGCCAGGTCCCAGCCAGTCCTGGCCCTGACCTCAGCGACGGACACGCCCGGGTATACCCCGGTCAGGGTGAGCTCGCAGGTGGCCGGGTCCGGCTCCAGGACGCCGAGATCGGTGATGACCTTCCGCGGTCCGGCCCCGGTCAGCCCGAGACGAACCCGGCTGCCGGGTCCGTCCCCGTAGCCAACGGACGTGACGAAGTCGACCCGCTGCACGAAGGACCGGCGGGTCTGCCTGACCACCACGATCACCTCGCGGCAGGACGCGGCGATCTCAGGCGCGCCGCCCGCCCCTGGCAGGCGCACCTTCGGCTGGGCGTGGGTCGCGCCGATGACCGTGGTGTTGATGTTGCCGAACCTGTCGATCTGCGCGGCACCGAGGAACCCGACGCCGATCCGGCCCGGCTGCAGCCAGTAGTTGAAGATCTCGGGCACGCTCACGACCGCATCCGCGGTCTCGGCCAGGATGCCGTCGCCGATGGAGAGCGGCAGCCGGTCCGGCTTGGCCCCGATGGTGCCCGACTCGTAGATGAGGACGAGGTTCGGGGCGTGCGTGGCCCGGGCCAGGTTGGCGGCCGCACTGGGCAGCCCGATTCCCACGAAACAGGCCGTGCCGTCGTGCAGGGCGCGGGCCGCGCAGGCCGTCATCATCTCGTCGGCCGTGTACGCGGCGGGCTGCGCTGCCGCTGGCGCCGCGGCCGCCGGGCCGGTGGCGTTCATGCCCCACATCCTCCCTCGGCGCTCCCGGCGCCCGCCAGGCTCCCGGATGTCACTCCGAACACATCGCTGTCCAGCCAGCGAAGGAATCGCTCCCGGTCCCGGCTTATCTCGTCCCACGCCACGTAGAAGTCGTTGTCGCGGGCCGAGTAGCCCAGCGCGTAGGACGGATGCGCTCCCCCCGGCGCCTCGGCCACGTAATCAACCGTCCAGGACGGCAGGACGATGGCTCCCGGCCGGGGATCGAGGACATCGACGACCTCCTCGACGGTGACGATCGACCGCTGGGCGCCCAGCACGGCCTCCTTCTGCACGCCGGCGATCCCCCAGAGCTGGACGTTCCCGGCACGGTCGGCACGCTGTGCGTGGATCACCGCCACATCGGGCCGCAGCGCGGCCACAGCGGTCAGCCTCTCCCCGGTGAACGGGCAGTCGATCGGGCGGACCGCCGGATTGCCGTCCAGGCCGGGCAGGCCCTCAAGGCCGGTGCCGCTGTACCCGCGCAGGATCGCAAACGGCACGCCGGACGCCCCGGCCACGTACCGGTTGGCCATGCCCGCGTGGCTGTGCTCTTCCAGCCGCAGCGGGCCCGGCCAGGCGTTCTCCACGGCGTCGCGGAACCGGTGCAGCGATCCGACCCCGGGGTTGCCACCCCAGGAGAAGATCAGCTTGCTGGCGCAGCCGGCCCCGATCAGCTGGTCGTAGATAACGTCCGGGGTCATCCTGATGAGGGTGAGATCACGCCGCCGCTGCCTGATGACCTCACGCCCGGCGGCGAACGGGATGAGGTGCGTGAAGCCTTCCATAGCCACCGCGTCGCCATCGTGGATGGCCCGCGCGACAGCGTCGGCGAGTGAGACGATCTCGGCCATTCCCCTCCTGCCTGGGGCCGCTGGTAACGAAACCATATTGACGATTTGGTCGCGATAAGTACAGTCGTTCGTAATCCGGACATCCTCCCACGCTGGTTTCTGAGCGCCAGCAGGGGCGCACGGAAGCCTCCGGTCAGATGCTGTCCGCCAGCACGCGCTGGGCGACGGCGAAGGCCCGGTTGGCGGCCGGAACCCCGGCGTAGACGCCGACCTGGAGCAGCACCTCGCGAATCTGCTCGGGGGTGAGCCCGTTGCGGATCGCGGCGCGCAGGTGCGTGGCCAGCTCATCCTCCTGCCTGAGGATCGCGAGGGCGGTCAGCGTGATGATGCTCCGCTCGGCGCGGGACAGCCCTGGCCGGGACCAGATCTCACCCCACGCGTACCGGGTGATGAAGTCCTGGAAGGGCGCGGTGAACGGGGTGGCGCCAGCCACGGCCCGGTCGACGTGCTCATCGCCCAGCACCTCGCGCCGGACAGTCATCCCCTGCACGCCGCGTTCGGTGTCTTCCATCAAGCCTTCCTTCCATGATCGCGCTATCCAACCGGCCGCAAGCCCGCCGCGGCCTGGTTCTTACCGGCCTGAAGCCCGGATCGGCATCGTTACCAACGGTCAGGGGCCAGCCTGGCGTGGACAGCGGCGTGCGCGGCCAGGGCCGCGTCCACGAAATCCCCGGCCGAGCCCAGGTATCCGGCCGGGTCCAGGGCGGACTCGACCTGCTCCGGCGCAATCCCGGCCTCGTCGAGCCGCTGCCTGATTTCCGGGGTGCCGAGCAGGCTGTCCCGCAACTGCTGGCCGGTGCCGGCCGCCAGCGCGCTCGCCTGGGCCACCAGATCGTGCGCCGCGATCGGGCCAAGCGCCGGCCCGAGCAGCGAGGCAACGTGCTCGGCCAGCGGCAGGCCGCGGGCATCGTCGAGGTTCTGGCGCATCCTGGCCGGGTCCACCTCCAGGCCAGCCAGCAGTTCGGCCCCCCAGGACGCGGCCGAGCCGGTCAGCCGGAGCAGGTCGCTGAACGGCTCCCACTCCGCGTGCCAGGCACCGGCGGCGCGCTGATGCTCCTGCTCGGCGGCGGCGGCGAGGGTGGCGAGCAGTCCCGGCACCTGGCGCGTGCAGCCGAGCAGGGCGATCGCGCCGACCGGGTTGCGCTTGTGCGGCATCGCGGACGAGCCGCCCCGGGCACCCCCTTGGCTGCCCGTGCTTCGACTGCCTGTGCCGGCGCCGGCACCCTCGCGGACCTCGGCCACTTCGGACTGGGCGAGCAGGGTGATGTCCCTGGCGGCCTTGCCGAGCATCGCGGCTGCCCCGGCCGCTGCCCCGGCGACGTCGAGCACCCGCAGCCGGTCGGTGTGCCAGGGCAGCACCGGCCGGGCCAGCCCGAGTTCGTCGGCGAGCAGGCCGGCCACCCGCTGGCCATCGCCGCCGAGCGAGGCGAGAGTGCCCGCCGCGCCACCCAACTGGACCGCCAGCCGCCCCGCACGGACCCGGGCCACTGCCTCCCGCGCGTCGTCCAGGCTGGTTAGCCAGCCGGCGGCGACCAGCCCGAAAGTGACCGGCACGGCCTGCTGCAGCAGCGTGCGGCCGATCATGAGGGTGTCCCGGTGGGTGGCCGCGAGCACCGCGGCGGCGGACGCGGCCGCGGACAGGTCCGCGGCGATCGCGGACAGCGCCTGCCTGGCGAGCAGCATCGCGGCCGTGTCGATGATGTCCTGGCTGGTCGCGCCCTTGTGCACGGCACCAGCGGCGTCCGGCGGAACCATCCTGGTCAGCTCGCGCACCAGCGCCGGCACGGGGTTGCCGGTGAGCGCGGCCTGCCTGCCGAGTTCGGCGGCGTCGAACGCCTCCGCCTGCGCGGCGGCGGTCACCGTGGCTCCGGCCCCAGGCTCGGCCAGGCCGGCCCTCTCCAGGGCCCGGGCCAGGGCGGCCTCGGTGTCCAGCAAGGCCTGCAGCCACGCCTCGTCCCCGGTATCCACGCCGCCGCGGCCGAAGATGCCAGCGAATAGCCCCTGGTGAGTGCGCACCGCCTGCCTCCTCCTGCGAGTGAGAAAGTCCTCCCGGGCTGACAGCGGCGCCCGCGCCGGCTCCACGATAGCCCGCACCGGATCCCGGCCGTCATGCAGCGCCTGGCCGGCCTGCGGTGCTCTTATGTGATGTGAGACCCCAGCCCGCGATTCTGGATACGGCGGGAGACCTGATGGATGCCCGGGCCCAGGAAGAATTCGGCCAGTTCATGGCGGGCCGCTGGCCGGGCCTGGTACGGCTGGCCTACGGCCTGACCGGGGACCGCTGGCTGGCCGAGGACATCGCGCAGACCGCCCTGGCCACCGCCTACGCGGCATGGTGGCGGGTGAGCCGCGCCGACGATCCCGACGCCTACGTCCGCCGGATCCTCATCAACACGAGCAACCGCCGTTTCCGCCGGCGCCGGGTCACCGGGAACCCGCATGAGCTGGCGGAACTCCCGGACGCCTGGACGGCCGATCCGGCTGACCGGGTCGGCGACCGGGCGGTACTGCTGGCCGCCGTGCGCGAGCTGCCACCCCGCCAGCGCGCCATCGTGGTGCTCCGCTACTGGGAGGACCTCAGCGACGCACAAGTCGCCGCCGTCCTCGGCTGCTCAGCGGGCACCGTGCGCAGCCAGGCGTCCCGCGCGCTGGCCAAGCTCCGGGTCAGCGCGGCCCTCGCGGACGGGGACGACAGTGCAGGCCAGCCCAGTGCAGGCCAGCCCAGTGCAGGCCAGCCTGGTCAGCCCGCGCGCCGCGTACCTGATGGCCCGCCTGTCCGATGGCAGGACGAAGCGGCTGGTGCCGACCGACATTGGCGGGCGGAAATACCTCGGGCTGGCGCTCGGGAACGCGGTCACGGTGGCTGGGCTGACCGTGTGCGACGCCCGGGGGCACGCATTCGGCACTGCGACGTCGGCGTTCGCCGTCAAGTGACCCGCCCGGCGATCCGCCCCGACGGCGGCCAGGAGGCAGGGAGGGCACCGGTGGCAAATCCGCCAAGTGACCCGGCCTGGCTGATCCGCCCAGGTGGCTGCGGGGTGCAATGGCAGATGCGGGCAAAAATCCGTTCTGCAATCTTGGCTGTCCGTGCTTTATGGTCAGCGGTATGACCGTACAAACCTCAGCTGGCGGCCCTGGCCTCCCCCAGGAGCGACGCATTGTCACCGAGATCCCCGGTCCCGCCTCGCGGGCACTGCTGGCCCGGCGCGACGCCAGCGTGGCCCGGGGGGTCAGCCACGTCCTGCCGGTGTTCATCACGGCCGCCGGCGGCGGCGTGCTGGTCGACGCGGACGGCAACTCGCTCATCGACTTCGGGTCGGGGATCGCGGTGGCATCCGTCGGCAACAGCGCGCCGCGGGTGGCCGACCGGGTCCGCGAGCAGGCCGCGCGGTTCACCCACACATGCTTCATGGTCACGCCGTACGAGGAGTACGTGGCCGTGTGCGAGGAACTCGCCCGCCACACCCCCGGCGATCACGACAAGCGGTCAGCGCTGTTCAACTCCGGCGCGGAAGCCGTGGAGAACGCCGTCAAGATCGCCCGGCACGCGACGGGGCGGCAGGCGGTCGTCGCGTTCGACCACGCCTACCACGGCCGGACCAACCTGACCATGGCGCTGACCGCCAAGAACATGCCCTACAAGGACAAGTTCGGGCCGTTCGCCGGGGAGATCTACCGGATGCCCATGGCCTACCCGCTGCGCTGGCCCGGGGGGCCGGAGCGGTGCGCGGCGGAGGCGCTGGACGTCATCACCGGGCTGATCCACACCCAGGTCGGCGAGGGCAACGTCGCCGCGGTCATCATCGAGCCGATCCAGGGTGAGGGCGGCTTCATCGTGCCGCCCGACGGGTTCCTGCCCGGGCTGGCGGAGTTCTGCGCCGCCCACGGCATCCTGCTGATCGCCGATGAGATCCAGACCGGATTCTGCCGCACCGGCGACTGGTTCGCCTGCGACCGCGAGGGGGTCGTGCCTGACCTGGTCACCACCGCGAAGGGGATCGCAGGCGGGCTGCCGCTGGCCGCGGTCACCGGGCGGGCGGAGATCATGGATTCCGTGCACGTCGGCGGCCTGGGCGGCACCTACGGCGGGAACCCGGTGGCCTGTGCGGCGGCACTCGGGGCCATGGAGACCATGGCGGCCGAGGACCTGGCCGGGCGGGCCCTGCGGATCGGCGAGATCATGCTGCCGAGGCTGCACAAGCTCGCCGAGACCCACCCGGTCATCGGCGACGTCCGCGGCCGCGGCGCGATGATCGCGATCGAACTGGTCGAGCCCGGCGGCATCGCACCCAACGCCGCGGCCACCTCAACGGTCGCGAAGGCCTGCCACGCGGCGGGACTGGTCGTGCTCACCTGCGGGACCTTCGGCAACGTGCTGCGCTTCCTGCCCCCGCTGGTGATCGGCGAGGACCTGCTGGAGGAAGGGCTGTCCATCCTGGAGGACGCCTTCAGCGCGCTCTAGGGCCAATCGCCGCTAACGCGGTGCGTTGTGCATGCATAAGGGACACAATGCACCGCGCTGATGCTCGTGCGGGGACAGCTGACCGTGCGGCGCACCAGTCTCCGCGCTCGCACCGCACGAGCGTCAGCGGGTCACTGTGATGTCCCCGGACTGATCGGTCACAATGATCACGTGCTTGGACGACGAGCTTCTCGGCACGGCGACGGCGGTATTACCCGAAGAATTGCTGGGGATGACATCGTAGGCCGTCGAGCCGGGCGGGAGCACCAGCGTGATGTTGCCCGAGCTGTCGGTGACCTGGACCCTCCTCGGGATCTTCGTGAAGGTCAAGGTGATGTCACCGGACGAGTTGCGGCCGACCACGTCGATCCCGGCCAGGCCATTGACCACTACATTGCCTGAGTCGTCCTGGAACCGGAGGTCGCCCGTCAGGCCGGACGCGGTGATATCGCCGGAGCTGTTATCCAGCCGGATGTTCCCGGTCAGGCCGGATGCCGTGATACCGCCGGAGCTGTCATGCAGCCGGATGTTTCCCGCCAGGCCGGACGCCCCGAGGTCACCTGAGCTGTCCGAGAGCGTGACCGTGCCGCGAAGACCACTGGCGTTCAGGCCCCCGGACGAGTCGGTGACCGCGACGGGGAGCCGGGCCGGAGCGGTGATGGCGTACCGCAGCGAGCAGACCCCGGCCGGCACCCGGCACTGGGAGTGGAGGACCAGACCCGCCGCGGTCGACCGCCAGCTGAAGGTGGGCCGGACGAGGCTGCCGCGGAGTGTCCCGCGCACCCGGATCTGGTTGCCCGTGCCGGTGCCGAAAGTGACGTCAGCGTTGTCTGCGGTCACGCTGACGTGGCCGCCTTTGACCGGGACGCTCAGGGCGACCCGGTTAGTGACCTGGCGGGTAAAGATGGTGACGGCCCCGCTGGCCCAGCCGGCGGCGCCGGTCACGATGACGGCGAGCGCGATCGGGACGCCGATGGCGAGGATGGCCCGGCGCGCGAGTGTCATGGGCAGGGGGACGCTCACCGTTATCCCGCTCCTAGGTAGTGCAGGACCGCGAGGACCCGCCGGTGATCACGGTCGGCGGGCGCCAGGCCGAGCTTGGCGAAAATGCTGTTGATGTGCTTCTCCACCGCGCCCCCGCCGATGACCAGCGCGGCCGCGATCGCCGCGTTGGAGCGGCCCTCGGCCATCAGCCCGAGCACCTCCCGCTCGCGGGGAGTGAGGCCGACCAGCGGGTGACTGCTGCGGGCGAGCAGCTGAGCGACGACCTCCGGGTCGAGGGCGCTGCCTCCGCCTGCCACCCGGTCCAGGGCGTCGAGAAACTCAGTCAGATCCGCCACCCGGTCCTTGAGCAGGTAGCCGACCCCGTGCGGGCGGCCGGACAGCAGTTCGGTGGCGTAACGCTCCTCCACGTACTGCGACAGCACCAGCACGCCGATGCCGGGCCAGCGGCTGCGCACCACCAGGGCGGCCCGCAGCCCCTCGTCGGTGAAGGTCGGCGGCATCCGCACGTCGACCACCACGGCGTCCGGCTCGTTCTGGCCGACGGCCCGGAGGAATTCCTCGCCGTCCCCGGCCGCCGCCACGACGTCGTGGCCGGCCTCGGCCAGCAGCCGGGTCAGCCCCTCGCGCAGCAGCACCGAGTCCTCGGCGATCACGATCCGCATGGCAGATCCACCTCGATCACGGTCGGTCCCCCGGCCGGGCTGCGCACCGACAGCCGCCCATCCACCCCGGCGACCCGGTCGGCCAGGCCGGACAGGCCCTCCCCGCGCGGGTCGGCGCCGCCGATACCGTCGTCGCGGATGACGACGCGCAGCACGTCCCCGTGGCGGTCGGCCGACACCTCGGCGCGGGTGGCGCGGGAGTGCTTCGCGACGTTGGTGAGCGCCTCCGCGACGACGAAGTAGGCGATGGCCTCGACCGACGTCGTCGGCCTGACGTTCAGGTCGGCGCGCACAGTGACCGGCACCGGGCTGAGCGCGGCCAGGCCGGACAGGGCGGCGTCCAGGCCCCGGTCGGTCAGCACCGGCGGATGCACGCCCCGGACCAGGTTGCGCAGCTCGGTCAGGGCCTCCTTGGCCTCCACGTGCGCCTGGTCGATGATGGCCTTGGCCCCCTCGGGATCGTCGGCGAACCTGGCCTTGGCCCGCCCCAGGTCCATGGCCAGCGCCACCAGGCGCTGCTGGGCGCCGTCGTGCAGGTCGCGCTCCATCCGGCGGCGTTCTGCCTCCGCCGCATCCACCACCCGGGCCCGGCTGTGCTCAAGCTCGCCGATCCGGGCGGTCATGTCCGCGCCGCTGCCCGGGCCGATCAGGTAACGGGCGATTGAGATGTCGGCGGCCGCCAGAGCCCGGGTCAGCTGCGGCGCTGCGAGCAGGAGGATGAGGCCCAGAAACGCTGCGCCTGCCATCTCCGCGGAGTCGCTCAGCACGGACCCGACATCGGCGCCCACCCAGATCCTGGGCAGCAGCCAGCCCAGGACGGGCAGCCCGAGCAGGGCCAGGGGCAGCGACCACACGACGATGACAATGACGGCCTGAACCAGGCTGAGCGGGAACCGGAGCAGCGCATACCCGAACTGCCGCAGCGTCGCGGGCGAGACTATGAACCGCCAGGTGCGCCGCCACCGGCTGGCACCCGAACTGAGATTCCGCGGCGGGGCGGGCATTCGCGCGCCCAGCATGACGGCGAACCTGGCCCGCTCGAAGCGGGCGAACTGCACGCACAGCCAGAATGTGGCCGCGAGCACCGGGATCCCCGAGAGGGCGGCCGCCACCAAGCCGACGCCAGTCACCGCTCCGGTCAGGCTGATGATGAAGGCCACCAGGCCGATGAACATCCCGGACAGCAGGTGGATGACGGCCAGCCAGGTGCGCCCGGACACGACCGCGCGGACGGCCCGCAGCGCCGCACTGGCCGGCGGCGCCTCCGCGGCGGGCCCGGACGACGCTGCCGCGTGCCCGGCCCGAGCGCCGCCTTCGGCCATCCGGTCCTCCCGCCTTCCCCGCGTGCCCCTGGACGCGGGGCTGATCCTGCCCATGACGCTAGAGGAAAGGCGGCGCGGGCGCCCATCCCACCGGCCCCCGGATCGGCACGGAGGCTAGCCCCACCCCGGATTCGGCGGCCTGCAGGATGTCGGCCGGGCGGCTCGATCCGGGAAGCTGCCTTGTCAGGCCTGCCCAGGCCACGTCCCAACGGAGGTCGCCCGTGAATACCTCATCGCTGTCTTCCGAAGAGATCCGCGCTGCCGCGGAGATTCACCGCGAGCTCGGGCCCGAGTATCAGGGCGCAGTCATCGAGTCGTTCCTCGATCGCGTGGGCCACGAGATCGACGCCCGGGTCGCGGCCGGGCTGCGGACGCCCGGGTCACTGGCGGAGCCGCGATCAGCCCGCCCACCGAAACATGGGCAGCCGGCCGTGATCGCGCTGGGCTCGATGGTGCTCGGCATCCCGCTCAGTGCCGTCTCTGCCGCCGCCGGGGCGCACCCCGCCGGGTTCTGGGGACTGCTGGTGGTCTGGATCGCGATCGCCGCGATCAACATTGCCTACGCGATCCGCCTGCGCCCGCCGGACGGCCGGCGCTAGGCGGCCGGCGTCCTGCCGTGGGCACCCGGATGGGCACGGGGGCTAGCCCCACCCCGGATTCGGCGGCCAGCAGGATGCCCTCGGCAGGCCCCAGGGACCGACGCTTTCCTTGCCGACAGTGCGAGCCACGACCAGAAACGTAAGCCCACCACCAGAACGAGGCCCCCATGGAATACCACGCTGCTCTCGCGCCTCCCGAGCAAGCTGCCCCAGAGCTACCCCGGCGCCATACCCGTCCTCGCTCCCGGCCACCGGTGGTCGAGCGGATCGCGGGCTGGAGTGCCCGGCACCGCAAGACGGCGGTGCTCGGCTGGCTTTTCCTGGTCGCCGCTGTCTTCGCCGGCGGCCAGATGCTTCCCGCCAAGAACGTGCAGAATTATGACGCCGGCCAGTCTGGGCAGGCCGAGCGGACCCTGAACCGGCTGAACGTGCCCTCCTCCCCGCCTGCAGAAAACGTGCTGATCCAGGCCCGGGCACCGGGCCGGACGTTCGCGGCCGATCCGGAGATGCGGCAGGCGACGCAGCAAGTGGCGGTGGCCCTGCGCGGCCTGCCGAGGTCCGCGGCGGATATCCGCTCGCCGCTGAGCTCCGGTGCGGCGTCACTGGTCTCCGCCAACGGGCGGAGCGCGCTGGTCAGGTTCAGCATCCCGGGGAATTCAGGCAACGAAGATCAAACCGTCACCAGCGACCTGAATGCGATCGCGGCCGTCCAGAGCCGCCACCCGGACCTGCTCATCCAGGAGGCCGGGGACGCGAGCGGCGACCGGGCCATCAGTGCCCTGGTGAGCGCCGACTTCCGCAAGGCCGAGGTCACCTCGGTGCCGATCACGCTGATCCTGCTGGTGGGGGTGTTCGGCGCGCTCATCGCCGCGGGGATCCCGCTGTTGCTCGCCGCGACCGCGGTGATGACCGCCATCTCGCTGCTCGCCATCCCGGGTCACTGGCTGCCGGTCGGGCAGAGCACCTCCGAGGTCGTGCTCCTCATCGGGATGGCGGTCGGCATCGACTACTCGCTGTTCTACCTGCGCCGCGAGCGCGAGGAACGGGCGAAGGGCGCTACGGTCAGCGAGGCACTGCGGATCGCCGCCGGCACCTCGGGCCGGGCGATCGTGATCTCCGGCCTGACCGTGATGATCGCGCTCGGCGGGCTGTTCCTGACCGGAGCCGCGGAATTCACCGGCATGGCGATCGGCGCGATCACCGTGGTCGGCGTGGCGGTGGCCGGCTCGCTGACCGTCGTGCCGGCGTTGCTGTCATGGCTGGGCCGCTGGGCCGACCGTGGCCGGATCCCGTTCCTGGGCCGGCGCCGCACCGCCGCGAAGCCGTCGAAGTTGTGGGCCGCACTGGTCCGCCGGGTGGTGCGCCGCCCGCTGCTGTGGGGCGGCGCGGCGACCGTCGCCATGCTCGCGCTGGCCGCGCCCGCGCTGGGCATGCGCCTGGCCTACCCGGTCAACGACGTGCCGAAGACCATCCCGGTCGTGGCCACCTTCGACCGGATCCAGCAGGCGTTCCCGCAGGCCCCGTCCCCGGCCATGGTGGTCGTGACCGGCACCGACCTCACTGGCCCGGCGGCCAGGAACGCGATCACCGCGCTGCAGGCCCGGACCTCAGTCGGCGGCCCGATCCACGGGCCTATCACCAGCACAGCGGTGACGGGCGGCCGCGCCCTGATCGTCAACGTCCCGCTCGCCGGCAACGGCACGGACTCCGTCTCCGACCATGCCCTGCTCACCCTGCGGAACCAGGTTCTGCCCGCCACCCTCGGCACGGACCCCGGGATCAGCTACGCCGTGACCGGCAATACCGCGTCCAGTTACGATGACACCCACCAGCTCGACGCCCGCATTCCCATCGTGCTCGCCGTCGTGGCCGCGCTCGCCTTCCTTCTGCTGCTGGTGGCGTTCCGGTCCCTCACGCTGCCGCTGATCTCGATCGGCCTGAACCTGCTGTCCGTCGGTGCCGCCTACGGCCTGATCACGCTGATTTTCCAGGACGGCAGGCTGCAAGGCCCGCTCGACTTCACCAGCTTCGGCGCGATCACCCCGTGGGTCCCGCTGTTCATGTTCGTGTTCCTGTTCGGCCTGTCCATGGATTACCACGTGTTCATCCTCAGCCGGATCCGCGAGCTCCGGCTGGGCGGCGCGAGCACCAAGGACGCGATCAGCCGCGGCATCGCCAGCAGCGCTGGCGTGGTGACCAGCGCAGCGGTCATCATGATGGCGGTGTTCTCCATCTTCGCCACACTGCACCTCATCGAGCTGAAGATGCTGGGCGTGGGCCTGCCCGCGGCGGTCCTCATCGACGCCACCATCGTCCGCGGCATCCTCATGCCCGCCGCCATGGCCCGGCTCGGCGACCGCTGCTGGTACCTGCCGCGCTGGCTGTCCTGGCTCCCAGGCAAGCGTGCGGCCGCTGCCGTCACCAGCGCCCGCTGAACAAACCAGGCTGACCAGCCTCCGGGGGCCCGGCTGTCAAGCCGGGCCCCCGGCCCGATGTGTGAGCTGCGCCTCGCGGGCAGATACAGTCCGTGCCTATCATCATCGGAACCTCCGGCTGGCAGTACCGCGACTGGCGCGACGGGCTGTACCCGAAGGGCGTGCCTCAGCGCCGCTGGCTGGAGCACTATGCCACCCAGTACCTGACGGTGGAGAACAACAGCACCTTCTACCGGCTGCCCGCGCCAGAGACCTTTGCGGGGTGGCGGGCCCGGACGCCTGACGACTTCGTGATGGCGGTGAAGGCGAGCCGGTACCTCACCCACGTCAGGAAGCTGCGCGACCCGGCAGAGCCGGTCGCCCAGTTGCTCAGCGCGGCGACGGAACTCGGCCCCAAGCTGGGCCCGATCCTGCTCCAGCTGCCGCCGACCCTCAAGGCTGAGCCGGCTTTGCTGGACGCCTGCCTGAAGGAATTCCGGGCTGCCCGGCCGGCCGGCGGTCACGGGTTGCCCGGCGACCACGGGCGGCTGCGGATCGCGGTGGAGCCACGGCACGCGTCCTGGTGGACCGAGGAGGTCCAGCAGATGCTGGCCTCCCACGACGCGGCGCTCTGCTGGGCGGACCGGCTCGACCGCCCGGTCACCCCGCTGTGGCGCACCACGGAATGGGGATTCCTGCGCCTTCATGAGGGGACCGCCGACCCGTGGCCCAGCTACGGCGAGCAGGCCCTGCGGTCATGGGTGGACCGCGTGCGGCAGGCGTGGCCGGGCGACGCGGACGTGTATGTC
>DAIRVB010000020.1:0-15331 GCA_036803065.1 Streptosporangiaceae bacterium | reverse complement strand
GTGCCCGCCGGCAACCCCGGCACGGCGGGCACTTGGCGACCCGCCCCGCCCGGGGCTAGCGGCGGCCCAGGCACCTACGCCACCACGATCGCGTTCCTGCTGGCGCGGCACGCGGAGTTGTCCCCCCAGCACGCCGGGGACATGCCCCAGCGCCCAGCTGCCCAGCTACGCCACGCGAATCCGCATCAGCATGCCCCAGACCCCCAGGACCTAGCCGGCAGGCTGGCAGTCAGCCTCCGGGCACTGCCTGAGATCAGCCAGGCGACGGTCACTGGCGGTGGCTACCTGACGATAACCGTCACCGCCGAAACCCTCTCGGCGCTCGCCGTCCGCATCGCGGAGGCCGGCCCCTCCTGCGCCCGCGGCGGCGCGCTCCGCGGAGCCGCGCTGGAAGCGCTCCGCGGCGTCGACCTGACGACGGCCCGCAGCTGGGACGAGGCGTATCAATGGCTGGCCAGCGAGGTAACTGGCCGGCTCGCGGCGGCAGCCGGCGCCCAGGTGCAATGGACAGATCCGACGCAACGAACACGAGCCCCCGATTCCCGGCCCACAGCCAACAGCGGCCCAGTCTCGGACTCGATCAACTTCGCGGGCGCCGATGCCATCAGGTACGCGCTGTGCCGGCTCCGCTGGATGCCAGGCGGGCTCGCCGTGGATGCACGCGCGGCGGCCGCGCAGCATCTGGGCAATCCCGCCTATGCTGTTCGGTACGCGCACGCGCACGCCGCCTCCGCCCTGCGCCAGGCCGCTGACCTCGGCCTGGACAAGGGGAGTGCGGCAGACGCCGAGGTGCGCCTGCTCGCGCACCCTAGAGAGCGGGCGCTGCTCGACGCGATGTCCTGGCTGCCTGAACGGGTCGGCGGGGCCGCGCGCCGCGGGCGGCCGGATGTGCTTACCGGCTACCTGGAGGAGTTGGCGGCGGCATACTTCGGCTGCCAGGAAAGCTGCCCGGCAGTGCCGCCGGGGCTGCTGGATGAGCCCCCGGGCAGCCCGGTCACCAGGGCCCGGCTGTGGCTGGCGGCCGCTGCAGGGGCGGCGCTGGGCGCAGGCCTGGGGCTGCTCGGCGTGGCCGCGCCCGACCGGCTTTGACACCCGCAGCATCGAATCCGAGTACCGCACGACGATAACGAGCACCGACCAGCAGGGGAAAGTTTCATGAGCCGTGTCGCTCACCCGGCAGGACCACGTCACGCCGACGTGCTCCCGCCCGAGCACCCGCGAGCAGCTCCGGCGGACCTGAACGCGCTGCACCCGCAGATCTGGCCGCGCACCGCACGCCGTGTCGGTGGCGTGCTCGCCATCGGCGGCATGGACGTGCGGGATCTCGCCGCGGAGTTCGGCACCCCGCTGTTCGCCTGCGATGAGGCGGACTTCCGGCAGCGCTGCGGTGAGTTCCGGGAGGCGTTCGGTGAGGGCGCGGCGGTCTTCTACGCCGCCAAGGCGTTCTGCTGCCGGGGGGTGCTGCGCTGGGCCAGCGAGGAGGGCCTCGGCGTGGACGTGTGCACCGGCGGCGAACTCGAGGTAGCGCTCCAGGCCGGGGTGGACCCCGCGATGATCACCCTGCACGGCAGCAACAAGCTTCTCGTGGAGCTGGCCCGCGCGCTGGAGACGGGCGTCGGGCACATCGTGGTGGACTCGTTCGAGGAGATCGCACGGCTCGCCCACCTCACCGAGCCGGCGGTCGGCCCGCCAGGAACGACGAGCACCGCCGCGCCGGCGCCACGCCCCAGAGTGCTGGTCCGGGTGACCACCGGGGTCGAGGCGCACACGCACGAATTCGTGGCCACCGCCCACGACGACCAGAAGTTCGGCTTCTCCCTCTCTTCCGGCGACGCCGACGAGGCGGTGCGGCGGATCCTCGCCTGCCCGACGCTCGAACTGGCCGGCCTGCACTCGCACATCGGGTCACAGATCTTCGACACGGCCGGCTTCGAGGTGGCCGCCCGCCGGGTGCTGGACCTGGCGGTGCGGATCCGCGACGAGCATGGCGTCGAGGTCGCCGAACTCGACCTCGGCGGCGGGTGGGGCATCGCGTACACGCCCGACGACGACCCCGCCGATGTCAAACTCATCGCCCAGAACCTCAACGAGATCTTGCATAGCCAAACCGCGGCCGCCGGCCTGGCGGTGCCGAGGCTGACGGTGGAACCGGGCCGGGCCATCGCCGGGCCGGGCACCGTTACGCTGTACGAGGTCGGGACGGTCAAGAACGTGGACGGGTTGCGCACCTACGTCAGCGTGGACGGCGGCATGAGCGACAACATCCGCACGGCGCTGTATGACGCCGAGTACACGTGCGTCCTCGCTTCGCGCGAGTCCGCCGCGCCGCCGATGCTGTCGCGGATTGTCGGCCGGCACTGCGAGAGTGGGGACATCGTGGTCCGCGACACCTACCTGCCGGCCGACCTGGTCCCCGGGGACCTGATCGCAGTGGCGGCCACCGGTGCATACTGCCGGTCCATGGCCAGCAACTACAACCACGTGCCGCGTCCACCCGTGGTCGCGGTCCGTGACGGCGCGGCCCGGGTCCTGCTCCGCCGGGAGACCGCCGAGGACCTGCTCCGGCTGGACGCCGGGTGACACAGTCCGGCTCGACGCAGAGTGGCTCGACAGGAAGTGGCTTGACAGGGAGGAGGCCAGCCGGAGTGCGGACGTTGCGGGTGGCCCTGCTGGGCTGCGGCGGCGTGGGCTCCGAAGTGTTCCGGCTGCTGCAGCGGCAGGCAGACGACCTGGCGGCACGGATCGGGGCTCCGCTGGAGGTTATCGGGGTTGCGGTACGGCGGCCCGGCCGGGCCCGCGCCGTGCCGGTGCCGCAAGAGCTGCTCACCTCCGACGCCATGGACCTGGTCACCCGCCCTGAGACCGACATCGTGGTCGAGGTGATCGGCGGCATCGAGCCGGTTCGCTCGCTGCTGCTGGCCGCGATGAAGAACGGCAAGTCGGTGGTCTCCGCCAACAAGGCGCTGTTCGCCGAGGACGGGGCGACGTTGCACCAGGCCGCCCGCGAGAACGGCGCGGACCTGTACTACGAGGCGGCAGTGGCGGGCGCGATTCCGCTGCTGCGCCCGCTGCGCGAATCGCTGGCCGGCGATGCCGTGCGCCGCGTGCTCGGCATCGTCAATGGCACCACCAACTTCATCCTCGACCGGATGGATACCTCGGGGGCTGGCTTCGCCGACGCGCTGGAGGAGGCGCAGGCGCTGGGCTACGCCGAGCCCGACCCGACCGCGGACATCGAGGGCTTCGACGCCGCCGCCAAGGCGGCGATCCTGGCCGGGCTGGCCTTCCACACCCGGGTGACTGCTGCGGACGTACACCGGGAAGGCATCACTGGGGTGACCTCCGCGGACATCGGCAGCGCGCGCGGGATCGGCCATGTGGTCAAGCTGCTCGCCATCTGCGAGCGGCGGGAGCGCGGCGTATCCGTCCGCGTCCACCCGGCGATGATCCCGCGCGAGCATCCCCTGGCTGGAGTACGCGAGGCCTACAACGCGGTTTTCGTGGAGGCCGAGTCGGCAGGCAGGCTGATGTTTTACGGCGCGGGGGCGGGCGGGGTGCCCACCGCCAGCGCGGTGCTCGGTGACATCGTGGCCGTCGCGCGCAACCGGCTGGCCGGGACCCGCGGCCCGGACGCGTCCACGTACGCTGAGCTGCCTGTGCTGCGCATGGGCGAGGCGCGCACCCGGTACCACGTCGCGCTGGATGTCGCGGACAGGCCAGGGGTGCTCGCCCAGGTGGCCGAGACCTTCGCCCGGCACGACGTGTCGATCAGGGCAGCCCGCCAGGAGGCCAGGGGGGATGACGCCCAGTTGGTGGTCGTGACGCACGCCGCCCCCGACGCGGCGCTGGCGAGCTGCGTGGACGACCTCGGAGCGCTGGGCGTGGTGCGCGCGGTCGCGAGCGTCATGCGGGTCGAGGGAGAGGAAGAGGAGTGAATGCCGGCGTGAAATCCGCGGCGGATGCCGCCGCCCCGTTCGTGCCGTGGCAGGGCGTGATCGCCCAGTACCGGGACCGGCTTCCGGTGACCGCCGACGCCCCCGTAATAACCCTCGCGGAGGGCGCGACGCCGCTGCTGCCCGCACCGGCGCTGTCCGGCCGCACCGGTTGCGAGGTGTACCTGAAGGTCGAGGGCGCGAACCCGACCGGGTCGTTCAAGGACCGCGGCATGACGGTCGCGGTGACCATGGCCGCCAGTCGCGGCGCCACCGCGGTGATCTGCGCTTCCACCGGCAACACCAGCGCCAGTGCCGCCGCCTACGCGGCACGGGCGGGGATGACCTGCGCGGTGCTCGTGCCGCGCGGCAAGATCGCTCTCGGGAAGCTGGCCCAGGCCCTGGTGCACGGCGCGCGGCTGCTGCAGGTGGACGGCAACTTCGACGACTGCCTGGAGGTCGCCCGCAAGCTGGCCAACGACTACCCGGTCGCCCTGGTCAACTCCGTGAACGCCGACCGGCTGGAAGGCCAGAAAACGGCTGCCTTCGAGATCGTCGAGGCGCTCGGCGACGCGCCCGACGTGCACTGCCTGCCGGTCGGCAACGCCGGCAACATCGCCGCGTACTGGATGGGATACACCGAGTACGCGAACGCCGGCCGGGCGACCCGCAGGCCGCGGATGCTCGGCTTCCAGGCGAGCGGGGCGGCGCCCATCGTCCGCGGCGAGCCGGTGCTGGCCCCGCAGACCATTGCGACGGCGATCCGGATCGGCAATCCGGCCTCGTGGCACCTCGCTGAGCAGGCGCGGGACGAGTCCGGCGGCCTGATCGACTCGGTTACCGACCGGCAGATCCTGGTCGCCTACCGGCTACTCGCCCAGCAGGAAGCGGTTTTCGGTGAGCTCGCCTCCGCGGCCGGCGTGGCCGGGCTGCTCCAGGCGTGCCAGAACGGGCAGGTCGCCGCGGGGTCCCGGGTCGTCTGCACGATCACCGGCAACGGGCTCAAGGACCCGGACTGGGCGGTGTCTGCCGCGCCCGCGCCGGTGACGATCGCCGCGGACCCGTCCGCCGCCGCGTCGGCGCTAGGGCTCGGGTGAGCTCAGCGAGCGGCGCGAGCACGGCACCGCGCTGGGCGGACGGACCGGTGGTGGTGCGCGCCCCGGCCACCAGTGCGAACCTCGGCCCGGGCTTCGACGCGCTCGGCCTGGCACTGGCGCTGTACGACGTGGTGGAGGCGCAGGTGACCCCCGGCGGCCTGACCATCGAGGTGTCTGGCGAGGGCGCGGATACCGCTGCGGCGGGGGAGCGGCACCTTGTTGTCCGCGCGATGCGCGCCGGCTTCGGCCTGCTCGGCGGCCAGCCGCCGGGAATCGGGCTGCGTTGCGTCAACGCGATTCCGCACGGCCGGGGCCTCGGCTCATCGGCCGCGGCGATCGTCACCGGCGTGCTGGCCGCCCGCGGGCTGGTCATCGACGGTGCCGCCCGGCTGCCGGACGATGCCGTGTTCCGGCTCGCGGCCGACTTGGAGGGCCACCCGGACAACGTGGCGGCCTGCCTGGCCGGCGGCCTCACCATCGCCTGGACAGCGGCGCCCGGGGCGGGGTCACCGGCAGTTCCGCGGCTGGCTAAGCTCGCTGTGCTGGACGGGATCGACCCGGTGGTCTGCGTTCCGCAGGATGTGCTTTCCACCGAGGCGGCCCGGCACATGCTGCCGGATACCGTCCCGCACGGGGATGCCGCGGCCAACGCGGGACGCAGCGCCCTGCTGATCGCCGGACTCACCAGTTCACCAGAGGTGCTTTTCGATGCCACCGAGGACTTCCTGCATCAGCGATACCGGGCCGCGGTCATGCCAGCGACCGCGGATTTGCTGTGCCGGCTCCGGGCGGCCGGCTTGGCCGCGACGGTGTCCGGGGCCGGTCCGGCCGTGCTCGTGTTGCTCGGCCCAGGCTCGAAAACCGCGCCTGACCTGGTGGATTCAATCGTGGGAGAAACGGGTATCCCATGGCATATAAGCCCCTTGGGCGTCGACCGGCACGGTGCTACCCTCCAGACCGCTGTGCCAGGCGCACGCCCGTGAGCTCAGCGCGCGGCGGATCGTCCCCAAGAAAACTGCTCAGCGGCCGCGCGCGGTCCTGCGGGGTCGTCTCCGCGGGATTGGCCAGCATCTTCCGTGACACACGGGCAACTCTGAGGGAATGCCGTGAGCTCTCTTAGTGTTAAGGTGGGTGCTGCACCAGATACCCCATCATGGGGCCAGGTGCTCGCCCGTCACTTGCCGCAAGGCCGGCTTCACCGCCGGGCGTGGCTAGTGATGCCCCGCGAACTCTCAGATCACTACTTCTTCTGCGCACATGCAACACGCGGAGGGCGTGGTGAGCCGGGGGCGGGCCGGGGATCAGGGCGGGCCTCCCCAGCTGTCTGGTCTCGTTCCGGCACTTACCCGTTGGCCGCTGAGTCCGCGCTGAACCCGCGGCGGCGAGCCGCGGACCAGGCCCCGGGACGAGGAATGCGCGCGGGCGCATGGCACGGCGATGGGGAAATGGCAGAACAAGCAGTACCTGGCCCGGCCGATTCGCCGGGTCGTGACACCGGGTCGACCGGCCGCCACCGCGGCCGCCGCCCGCTCCCTGGGAAGGACCCCTCGTGAGCGACACCACCGAAATCTTCACCGGCTCCTCGGGCGTCTCTGAGGCATCGTCCGGGCAGTCTGGCGCGCCTGAGGGGCGCACCGCGGAGGACGCGGCCACTGGGGCCGCGGCCAGCGGAGCGCCGCCGACGCGAGGCGCTGCCGCCGGTGAGACGGTGACCGACCGTGCTGCCCGCCGAGGCGGCTCAGGGCTCTCCGGAATGTTGCTGCCCGAACTGCAGCGGCTCGCGCAGTCGATGGGCATTACCGGCGTGGGCCGGATGCGCAAGGGCCAGCTCATCGGGGTGATCCAGGAGAAGCAGGGCGGCGGGAGCGGCGGAGCGCCCTCCGGCGATGGGGGCTCGGCATTCGATAACTCAGCCCAGCGGGGCACGTCCGCGGGAGCAGGCGCGCTCCGCCACCGTGAGCAGGACGCCATGGAATCAGACATAGCACGACAGTCCGGTCTGGCCGGCGGCACACCCGCGGCCAGTGGCCAGGAAGCACAGCGAGGCGAGCCTCGCCTCGCAGCACAGTCAGCTGAATCCGGCCAGGGCGCCGGCAGCGGCCAGCTCAGCTTTGAGCGGCCGGCGGCTGGCGGTCCAGCGGTTGGCACTGAGATCGGATCGAACGGGGCCTCCGCGGGCGACGGCGTCAGCCGCGTGACCGCGCCCGCTGGCGAAGGCCAGCAGGGCGGCGAGGGCCAGCGCCGCGAGCAGCGGAGCCGCAACGGCAGGCGGGACGGCCAGCAGCGCGGCGGCGATGCGGGCGAGCAGCGCCATGACCAGCGTGACAACAGCCAGCGTGATGGCGGCGGCCAGCGGGACAACGCCCAGCGTGACGGCGGCGGGCAGCGCGATTCCGCCGGTCAGCGTGACGGCGGCCAGCGCGGCCAGCGTGACGGCGGCGGGCAGGGACCCGATCGCGGCGGTGATGATGACGACCCGAGCCGTCGCAGGAACCGGGACAGGTTCCGCAACCGCAACCGCGGCCGCCGCGAGCGGGGCACGCAGGGCGAGCCCGAGCCCGTGATCGCCGAGGATGACGTGCTCATCCCGATCGCCGGCATCCTGGATGTCCTGGACAACTACGGGTTCATCCGCACCACCGGGTACCTGCCCGGATCCAACGACGTGTACGTGTCGCTCTCCCAGGTCCGCAGGTACGGGCTGCGCAAGGGGGACGTGATCGAGGGCGCGGTGCGCCAGCCACGGGACGGCGAGCGCCGCGAGAAGTTCAACGCGCTGGTCCGCCTCGACAAGATCAACGGCCTGGACCCCGAGCAGTCCCGTGGGCGCCCCGACTTCTCCAAGCTGGTGCCCCTCTACCCGCAGGACCGGCTCCGCCTGGAGACCGATGCCACGGTGATGACCACCCGGATCATGGACCTGGTGAGCCCGATCGGCAAGGGCCAGCGCGGTCTCATCGTCTCGCCGCCGAAGGCGGGCAAGACGATGATCCTGCAGGCCATCGCGAATGCGATCACCAAGAACAACCCGGAGTGCCACCTCATGGTCGTCCTCGTGGACGAGCGGCCTGAGGAAGTCACCGACATGCAGCGCTCGGTCAAGGGCGAGGTCATCCACTCCACCTTCGACCGGCCGGCCGAGGATCACACCACGGTTGCGGAGCTGGCCATCGAGCGGGCCAAGCGCCTGGTGGAGATGGGCCACGACGTGGTCGTGCTGCTGGACTCGATCACCCGCCTGGGGCGCGCGTACAACCTGGCCGCACCGGCCAGCGGCCGGATCATGTCCGGTGGCGTCGACTCCACTGCGCTCTACCCGCCGAAGCGGTTCTTCGGCGCCGCACGCAACATCGAGCACGGCGGCTCGCTGACCATCCTGGCGACCGCCCTGATCGAGACCGGGTCGCGGGCGGACGAGGTCATCTTCGAGGAGTTCAAGGGCACCGGCAACATGGAGCTACGGCTCCGCCGCGAGCTTGCGGACAAGCGGATCTTCCCCGCCATCGACGTGGACGCCTCCGGCACCCGCAAGGAAGAGATCCTGATGACCCCGGAGGAGCTGAAGATCGTCTGGCAGCTTCGCCGGGTGCTGCACGCGCTGGAGCCGCAGCAGGCCCTTGAGGTCCTCATGGAGCGGATGCGGGAGACGAAGAGCAACGCCGAGTTCTTGCTCCAGGTCCAGAAGACGACCGTAAGCTCGTAGCCCGTCGCCGTTCCGGAGGCCGGGGTGCGGGGAATTGCCAGGCCCCGGAGGATGTTTGATGGTCTGGCACACTAGTAAGCCGAAACAGTGCGGTACCGGTTCACGCCCGGGCGTGGCATTACACGCCCGCGGCGACCCGGCGACCGCCAGAGGCAGGAGTATTAACGTGAAGCCTGGTATTCATCCTGACTATGTGGTGACCACAGTTACCTGTACCTGCGGGAACACCTTCACCACGCGCAGCACGGCCAAGAACGGTGTCATCCACTCCGAGGTCTGCTCGGCATGCCACCCGTTCTACACCGGCAAGCAGAAGATCCTCGACACGGGCGGCCGGGTCGCCAGGTTCGAGCGCCGGTTCGGCAAGAAGGCAGTCGGCGGCCCCGACAAGGCGAGCACCGAGAAGGCGGCCGACGGCGCGGAGAAGGCCGGCTCCAGCAAGTAGTTCCTCGAGATCACCGTATCCGGCGGTGTGGCACAGCCATGCGGTTCGGGTGCGGTGATCTTGGATGTCGACGGGCCTGCAATCAAAGGAAGCAGCAGCAAAGCAGCAGCAAGGAGTGAGTAACGGTGTTCGACCGGCTCGGTGAGCTGGCGAGTGAGCATGCCGAACTGGAGCGTGTCCTCGCCGATTCCGCCGTGCACGCGGACCCGGATCGAGCCAGGGCGCTGTCCAGGCGCTACGGCGAGCTCAGCCATGTTGTGGAGGCCTATCACGAGTGGCAGCAGACGGTCGCCGACGAGGAGACAGCCCGGGAACTCGCTCCGGAGGACTCGTCGTTCGCCGTGGAGGCCGAGCAACTCGGCCGCCGCCGGGCGGAACTCGAGACCCAGATCAACGCGCTCCTGGTGCCGCGTGACCGCAGCGACGGCAAAGACGTCATCCTCCAGGTCAAGGCCGGAGAGGGCGGCGAGGAGTCCGCGCTGTTCGCCGGTGACCTGCTCCGCATGTACCTGCGGTACGCGGAGCGCCGGGGCTGGAAGACCGAGGTCCTGGACGCGACCACGACCGGCCTCGGCGGCTACAAGGACGTGACGGTCGCAGTCAAGTCCGGCGGACGGGCCCCGGCCCCCGCCGGCGTCTGGTCGCGGCTGAAGTACGAGGGCGGCGTGCACCGGGTGCAGCGGGTGCCGGTCACCGAGTCACAGGGGCGCATCCATACCTCGGCCGCCGGCGTGCTGGTCATGCCCGAGGCCGACCCCGTCGAGGTGCACATCGAGCCGAACGACCTGCGGGTGGACGTCTTCCGCTCCTCAGGTCCCGGCGGGCAGAGCGTGAATACCACCGACTCGGCGGTCCGGATCACCCATCTGCCCACCGGGATCGTGGTCTCCTGCCAGAACGAGAAGAGCCAGCTGCAGAACAAGGAACAGGCGCTGCGCATCCTGCGGGCCAGGCTGCTCGCCCAGGCGCAGGCCGACGCGGATGCCGAGGCTGCCGCCGAGCGGCGCAGCCAGGTGGCCACCGTGGACCGTTCGCAGCGGGTCCGGACCTACAACTTCCCGGAGAACCGGATCTCCGATCACCGCGTCGGCTTCAAGGCCTACAACCTGGATCATGTGATCGACGGTGACCTGGACGCCGTGATCACCGCCCTGGTGCAGGCGGACCAGTCAGAGAGAGCGGCGGCGGCCGATGAACCTGCTGCTCGATGAGATCGCTGTGGCGGCGGCCAGGCTGGCCGAGGTGGGTGTGGATTCGCCGCGTGCCGACGCGGAGCTGATCGCCGCACACGTGCACGGCGTGGGCCGCGGCGAGCTGCACCGGGTGCCCGACACGGACTTCGATCCACGATTCTGGGATGAGATCGGCCGCCGCGAGGCTCGCGAGCCGCTCCAGCACATTACCGGGCACGCCTACTTCCGCTACCTGGATCTCGAGGTGGGGCCGGGCGTTTTCGTGCCCCGCCCGGAAACCGAGGTGATGACCGGCTGGGCGATCACCCGGCTCACCGAGATGGACGTGGCCGAGCCCGTGGTGGCCGACCTGGGCACCGGTTCCGCGGCGATCGCCCTCGCCATCGCCCAGGAGGTGCCCCGTGCCCAGGTGCATGCGGTGGAGGTGGACCCCCTCGCACGAACATGGGCGCAACGGAACATCGCCCGTTGCTCAACCTCCGCACCGCACACGGTCGGCCGGGTGACCCTGCACAGCGATGATTTCGCCAGTGCCCTTGACGCCCTGAGCGGATCAGTGGACCTGGTGATCAGCAACCCCCCGTACATCCCGTCCGGCGCGTCCGTGCCGCCAGAGGTCGGCGAGTACGACCCGGCGACGGCGCTGTGGGGTGGCCATGACGGCCTGGATGCCATCAGGGTCGTGGAGCGGGTGGCGGGGCGGTTGCTGCGCCCAGGCGGCCTCGTCGCCGTCGAGCATGGCGCTCCTCAGGGCGCATCTGTCTACTGGGTGTTCACGGAGGAGCAGGGCTGGCGGGACACCCGCAATCATCGGGACCTGGCGGGCCGGGACCGCTTCGTTACCGCGACCTGGCCCGGCCGGCCGCCCGAGTAGTGGAAAGATGAATGCCCATGAGCGCACGGTTTGACTGTTTGGACGCGGCCGGACGCGTCCTCGGCATCGAAGAGGCCGCGGCCGCGCTGCGCAAAGGCGAGCTTGTCGTGCTGCCGACCGACACGGTGTACGGGCTGGCCGCGGACGCCTTCGACCCAGCCGCCGTGGCGTCCCTGCTGGCGGCGAAGGGACGGGGCAGGCAGGCGCCGCCCCCGGTACTCGTCGGGACCGTCCGTGCCGCCGCCGCGCTCGTGGAGGATTTCGGGACCGCGGGCGAGGACCTGATCGACCAGTTCTGGCCGGGTGGGCTCACCTTGGTTTGCCGGGCCAGGCAGTCCCTGGTCTGGGATCTCGGCGACACCAAGGGCACGGTCGCGGTCCGCATGCCGTTGCACCAGGTCACGCTGGACCTGCTCAAGCGGACCGGGCCACTCGCGGTGAGCAGCGCGAACCAGTCCGGCGAGCCGTCGGCCACGACGGCCGCCGAGGCGGAGGCGAAACTCGGTGAATCGGTCGCCGTCTACCTGGACGGAGGGCCATGCCCCGGCGATATGGCTTCCACGATCGTCGACCTGACCGGGACGGTGCCGCGGCTGCTCCGGGCAGGCGTGGTGCCCATCGAGCGGCTTCGCGAGGTGATCGCGCTGGCCGTAACCGGCGATGTGGACGACGAAAAAGTGTTCAGCGCGGACGAAAGAGCCTCGAGGCTTATCGAGGAAGCGCTCGGGGCGCAAGGGCAGGCGCCAGCCGCGGACGAGGAAGCGTCCAGCGGGTGACGGCAGCAGCTAGGCGGACTGGGACACGCCGTCCGGCAGGTGTTCTACAGTGACAGGTAATGCAGATGACGCACGCCGCGCCCACTCGGGCTGGGTGACCCTGGATGCGTGAGTATGGCCTCACGCTGCTGGTAGCGGCTGCCGTCACCTATCTGCTGACTCCCCTGGTGCGCCGCTTCGCCATCGCGGTGGGCGCCTCGCACGCGGCCCGCGACCGGGACGTGCATGTTGAGCCGACCCCCCTGCTCGGCGGCATAGCCATGTACGGTGGCCTGGCCGCGGGGCTGCTTGTCGCCTACCAGTTGATGCCCCTGGGTTCGGTGTTCGCCGGGACCAGGGTGGCCAGCGGGCTGCTGCTGGCAGGCGGCCTGCTGGTGGCCGTTGGCTTCGTGGATGACCGGTGGGGGATGGGCGCGGTCAGCAAACTTGCCGCGCAGGTGGCGGCCGGGGTGATTCTTGTCTGGAGCGGCACCCTGGTGGCCTGGCTGCCACTGCCGGGGAATGGCACCCTGTCGCTCGACTACAACGAGCAGGTAGCGCTGACCATCCTGGTGGTTGTGGTGACCATCAACGCGGTTAACTTCATCGACGGACTGGACGGCCTCGCAGCCGGGGTCGTCGGGATCGGCGCGGCGGCCTTCTTCCTGTTCTACTACACGCTGACCAAGCGCCTGGGCCTGGGCGATCTGACCGGCCCTGCGCTGGCGTCGGCCGTGCTGGCCGGTGTGTGCATAGGGTTCCTGCCGCACAACTTCTACCCGGCCCGGATCTTCATGGGCGACACCGGGGCGATGCTGCTGGGCCTGCTGCTCGCCTATGCGCCCATCTCCAGCCTGTCGTCGCTGGACCCGAACAGCCTCACCAACACCGCGGCACACGGCGGGGGAGTGCCCAACCGGTTTCCCGAGGTACTGCCGCTCCTGCTGCCGGCCGCTATCCTGCTGATCCCCTACACGGACCTGGTGCTCGCCGTGATCCGCCGGATGCGCGCGGGTCAGTCCCCGTTCGCGGCGGACCGGAAGCACCTGCATCACCGACTGCTCGACACCGGGCACTCGCAGCGGGCCAGCGTGATGATCATGTATCTGTGGGCCACCCTGTTCTCGGGCACAGTCGTGCTGCTGTCGGTCATGCGGACCCGGCTGCTCGTGCTGGCTGTGGTCACGGTGGTCGCTGTCCTGGTCCTGCTGCTGGCCACGATGCCGAGGCTACGGCCATGGACCAGGCGCGGCAGGTCCATGGCGCCTTCCCGGGCGATCAGGCACCCGCAGTCCGCGGCGGTGCCGGATCGCGCGGTGCCGGAACCGGTGCCTCCGCCAGGCTTCCCGGCTACCGGCCCGGTGCCTCCGCCAGGCTTCCCGGCTACCGGCCCGGTGCGCGAGGCGGGTCCGGCCGTGTCGGAGTGGCAGCACCGCTGACTGGCGTGGTGCGGCTGGCCTGCGGCGTCAGGCGGCCGTGATGGCCACGGGTGACCTGGAAAAGCGGGCGTCAAGGAGCTTGTGATATCTTTCACGAGCAGCCACTCGAGGACGAGTGAGGGGTACGTGATAGGTTTCGCTCACCCGGCGGCGCGCGAGCGCCGCCCCTGCGGCATCGCGGTCCTGTGCGGCCGGTGCCGCAAGGGGGGCGGTCCGGCGCATCAGCCCGTGATCCGTCCTCCCATCGAGCAGTCCGGAGCCCCGTAGATGCAGGCGAGTTACGGTCCAATCGCCCGGCGGTCTGCCGTGTTCGCGGCGGCCGCAGGGGCGATTATGCTCGTCCTGAGCGGCATCCTTGGCGGGGCCAAGGGCCTGGTAGGCGCTGCGCTCGGGGTGGCGTTGGTGGCCGTGTTCTTCGCGCTCAGCGTACTCGCGGTCGGGCGGGCTGCGCGGGTCAGTCCGCAAGCCATGATGGTGGCGGCGCTCACCACGTTCTTCGTCAAGATCATCGTCCTGCTGTTCCTAGTAGCGAGGTTCGGCACCACGACCGCGTTCAATGGACGACTCTTCGGCCTGACCGCGATCGTTTGCATCCTCGTCTGGAGCGGCGCCCAGGTGATGTGGTCGCTGCGGCTCAAGATGCCCTACGTGGAACCGGACGGGGAACGGTGACGCGTGGCGGCAACCCTGCTCCCGGACGGCGGATCGCGGCCCGCGAACCAGGTCGTCCCCACGGGCCTGCCCGATGACCTGGGGCGGCATGGGCCGAAGCGGTTCCCGGCCGGCTGGCGAGCGCGGGGGCGACAGACGCCAGGACGGGCGGCGAGGCCGCGGTTCTGGCGGCGAGAACGCGGGCTGGACCCTGTTCAGCTACCTGATCGCCGGCATGATTGTCTACGGCGGTCTCGGATGGCTCGTCGCGCGCTGGACGGGGCACCCGATGATCTTCCCGATCGGCATGCTGATCGGCCTGGCCTTGGGCGTCGCCGGGGTCATCTACCGCTATGGCAGGTCCTGATCGAGGCGGCGAAGGCGGGCCATCCAACGGTGGCTGCCCAGGCAATGAGCACCTGCGTAACGAGGCTGGCCGGTGAGGCCATGAGCAAGGCTGAAGGAGCATGCGGTGACTGATACGGCCCACGTGATCGCTGGCGGGGGATGTCACCTCTTCTCCGGCTGCGGGTACCCGGCGCCCGGATACCCGCAGAACTTCAGCTACGCACCCATCTTCTCCATCGGCACGTTCCACTTCACCAAGCCGATGCTGCTGACGATAATCGCCGCCGCGGCTGTCATATGGTTCTTCTGGGCCGCGTTCGCCAAGCCGCAGCTTGTGCCCAGGGGGGTACAGAACCTGGGCGAACTCGGTCTGGTATTCGTCCGGGACCAGATCATGCGCCCGATGATGGGCAAGCAGGGCGACGGTTACCTGCCGTTCCTGACGGCATTGTTCTTCTTCGTCTGGGTGATGAACCTGATGGAGATCATCCCGCTCGCGCAGTTCCCGGTGACCGCCCGGATCGCCTACCCGGTCTCGCTGATGATCATGGTCTACATCACCTACAACGTGGTAGCCATCAGGCATCTGGGGCTGGGCGGCTACTTCAAGAGCATGATCCCGCCCGGCACGCCGAAACCGATCCTTATCCTCCTCGGGCCGATCGAGGTCCTCCAGTACCTTCTGATCAGGCCGTTCACCCTGGCGATCCGGCTGTTCGGGAACATGTTCGCCGGGCACATCCTGATCCTGGTGTTCACCCTCGCGACCTGGTACATGTTCAGCCTCAGCATCGGGCTGCTGTTCAGCGCCACCACATTCGTCATGGTCATCGTGCTCACCGCCTTCGAGATGTTCATCCAGGGGCTGCAGGCTTTCATCTTCACGATCCTGAC
>DAIRVB010000019.1:1214-15414 GCA_036803065.1 Streptosporangiaceae bacterium | reverse complement strand
GGCGCGGGGCCGGCGGGTTCTTCTTCGTTCTCCAGGCCGGCCGCCGCCGACGCCAGCAGGTCCCGGGCTCGAAGCTCGTTGTAACGCGCGACCGCGGTGGTGAGCGTGTGCTGGGTCTCGAGACTGTCTGGCGTTGTCATGCCTTCACCGTCGCGTCAGGGTGGCCTGACGTCAAGCTATCCTGACGGCCTTCCGCTCACAGCGTGACGAAGGCGATCACCGGGGAACCAGCTACCAGGGAACCGTGCCGCTGGCGTCGAAGTAGCCTCCCGTAGGGCCGTCGGCGCCGATCGTGGCCATGCGCACGATGATCTCGGCTCCTTCTTCGACAGTCTGGGTGCCGCGGTGTTCGTTGAGGTCGGTAGCGGTATAGCCGGGGTCCACAGCGTTGATCCTGATGGCCGGGTATGCCTTGGCGTACTGCGAAGTGAGCATGTTCAGGGCAGCCTTGGAGGACGGGTAGGCCAGTCCCAGCAAGGTTGACTCGAACCGTCCGGGGTCGTTGGTGACGGCCAGCGAGCCCAGGCCGCTGCTGACGTTCACCACAACCGGGGTTCCGCTGGTCTCGAGCAGCGGCAGGAAGGCGTGCATGACGCGGACGACACCGAAGACGTTCGTGTCGTAGACGGCTCGCATATCGGCGGCGGTAACCTCGCCGGGCAGTTTCCGGCCGCCGCTGATGCCGGCGTTGTTGACCAGGACGTCGAGCTGGCCGGCCTGCTCGCGGACCAGCGCCGCGGCCGCCTCAACGGAGTCGTCGCTGGTGACGTCGATCAGCACCATGTCGGCGCCGAGGTCGGCGGCCACCTGCTTTCCGCGCTGAGAGTCACGCGCTCCGAGATAGACGGTGTGTCCCGCGGCGATCAGGCGGCGGGCGGTCTGGAGCCCCAGGCCCTTGGTAGCTCCGGTGATGAGCGTCGTTGTCATGACACCCAGCATGGTCACCGGTGCGGATATCAGGCAGTGACCTGTTCTTCCTGGGACCAGCGGTACCAGGCTGCACCAGGCCAGGTGGCACATACTGGAACGGTGAGCAACGCGAGCGAGCTGGGGCCGGCGCTGCGCGCCTGGCGTGACCGCGTCACCCCGGCCACGGCCGGGCTGCCCGCAGGCGGGCACCGCCGGGCGGCTGGCCTGAAACGCGAAGAACTGGCGATGCTCTCCGGAGTCTCGGCCGACTACATCACGCGGCTCGAACAGGGCCGGGCGACCACCCCGTCGCCGCAGGTCCTCACCGCCCTGGCCCGGGCGCTGCGGCTATCCAACGCCGAGCGCCAGCATCTGTTCCTGCTCGCCGGGCAGTCGGCTCCCACTGCCGGGCACATGCCGACGCACCTGACGCCAGGGGTCCAGCGCCTGCTCGACCAGCTGGACGGGACCCCGGTCGCCGTCTACGACGCCGCGTGGACTCTCCTGGCGTGGAACCAGCTGTGGGCCGCCATGCTCGGCGACCCATCCACGCTGCGCGGACGTGACCGCAACGTGCTGTGGCGTCATTTCACCGGCCAGCGCGGCCGCATCAGCCACACCGCGGAAGGCAACGCCGCCTTCGAGGCATCGGCCGTCGGGGACCTCAGGTCGGCGACCGCCCGCTATCCCGACGACGGGAACCTGCGGCAGCTCGTCGCCGACCTGCGCGCCACCAGCACGCGCTTCGCGCACCTGTGGGACACCCGGGCGGTCGGCACCCACGAGGCCGACCGCAAAACCGTCCATCACCCGGAGGTCGGGTCGCTGACCCTCGACTGTGACGTGCTCACCGCCGTCGGCAGCGACCTGCGCATCGTCGCTTATACCGCCCCGCCCGGCAGCGATGCCGCCGACAAGCTCAGGCTTCTGGCCGTGATCGGAACCCAGACCATGGCCTAACGGGACCCCGGTCGTGAACGACGACCGGGGCCCCTCGACCGGGCAGGCGGCGGCTGGTCAGCTGTGGCTGAGCACCAGCCCCTGGTTGCCGCTGCCCCTTCCGACCGCCCATTCGCTGGCAGCGCCCGGGAACGTCGCCGCCGCGGCCAGCGCGCCGCCGAAGACGCCGTTGCTGTCGGCCGACCACGCGGTGCCGTTCCAGCGCAGGATCAGCGCCTGCTCCGGCCCGCCGTTGACGCTGGGCAGGTTAGTCCCGACGGCGTACACATCGCTGGCGGAACGGCCGGCCACGCCGCTGAGCTCGGGATAGGCGCCGGGAGTCGGGCTGGGCACGATGCTCCATGTGGTGCCGTTCCAGTGCTCGATCAGCCCGCCCGAGGCGCCCGTGCCGGCGGCCCACGCGTCGGTGTTGGTGCGCGCCGAGGCGCCGAGCAGCGACACATTGTTCCCGGTGGACGGGATGGTCACCGCCGTCCATCCTGGCGCGGCGATTGCCGGGGCGGCCATTACCAGCGCTCCGGTCAGCGCGGCCGCTCCCCGCCCATTTCGCTCGTCGAAACATCATCTCTCCCAGCCCTCGTAGGAATCCGTTGCGGATTCCAGGATCGGCCCGCGCCTCTTCCAATTGCCTTAATCTGCTCTGAAGGCCCGGTGGAGGGATGCGCGGCCCGCGGCGCGCCGCGAAGATCAGACGCTCAATGCCGCTGCTCAGGCCGGGGCGCCGTAGCGCAAGCCGTCCATCAGCAGGTCCAGTAGCCGCCGGGCTGAGTCCGGCCGGTGCTGCTCGTCGGCGACGAGCCAGACGCCCCGCAGCGCGCGCAGGACGTCTTCGGCGTCGGCGTCGGCGCGGATGGTGCCGACGGCAATGGCCGCACGCAGCAGCGAGGTCAGCGCGCTGACGATCTGGCTGTAGGTGTGGGAGAACAGTCGCGAGTCCGACGCGACCACCGACTGCAGCGCGCCTGCCATGCCCCGCTTGGTGGCGACGTACTCGACGAACCGCTGCATCCACTCCCGGAGGGCCGCGTCAGGTGGCATGACCTGCCGCAACTCGCCGGCCGCGGCGCACACCCGGTCGACCTCGTGCCGGTAAGCCGCCTCGACCAGGGCCTCGCGGGTCGGGAAATGCCGGTACAGGGTCCCGATCCCGACTCCGGCCTGCCTGGCGATCGACTCCAGCGGAACGTCGCCATCTGACTGGGACAGCGTCGCTACGGCCACCGCGAGCAGCTTCTCGCGATTCCGGCGCGCGTCGGCTCGCAGTGGCCGCGCCACGTCATCGCTCGCCACCGCTCCCTCCCCGATTTACTATTCGGAGAATTCTCCGAAATAGCATCAACGATTAACGGAGGCTCCTCCGCTTAGTCGAGCATAAACCCTGGGAAACGTCGCCGCACCTGCTCGGCCAACCCGGTTACCGTGCGGGGTAGCCGCCCAGCAGCGGCACGGTGAGCTGACCGTCTTCCAGCACCCCGCCACAGTAGGAGGAAAGCGTGTTGCTGCAGAACAAGAACGCCGTCATCTACGGAGGAGGCGGCTCGATCGGCGGCGCGGTGGCCCGCGCCTTCGCCGGCGAAGGCGCGCGAGTCCATCTCGCCGGCCGGACCACAGACAGCCTTGACAAGGTGGCCGACGAGATCCGCGCCGCAGGCGGCCTGGCCGAGACGGCCCGGCTCGACGCGCTCGATGAGACGGCAGTCGACGAGCACGCCGCTGCCGTGGCCGCGAGCGCGGGCGGCATCGACATCTCCTTCAACCTCATCTCACACGGAGACGTTCAGGGAACGCCGCTCGCCGAGATGACCATCGAAGACTTCGAGCGGCCGGTCATGACCGCACTGCGATCGACGTTCCTGACTTCCAGAGCGGCGGCACGCCACATGATCAGGCAGCACTCCGGGGTGATCTTGATGTTCGGGGGCTACGGAGACCCGACGCCGCGACTGGGCGGGCTGCAGGTCGCGTTCGGCGCGCTCGAGTCGCTGCGCCGGAGTCTGGCCTGCGAGCTAGGACCGTTCGGGATCCGGGTCATCACCCTGCAGACCGGCGGGGTGCCCGAGTCGCTGCCGGAGGGTTTCGCCGGCCGGCAAGCCATCACCGGAGACATCGAAGGCCGGACCATGCTCAACCGGGCGGCGACGCTCGCCGATGTCGGCCATGTGGCCGCCTTCGCCGCCTCGGATCACGCGCGCAGCATGACCGCCACCGCCCTCAACATCACCTGCGGCTCGGTCGTCAACTAATAGAGATGGACGATTTCGTCGTCAGCGGAGCGCAGATGGACGACGATGATCAGGACTGGAAAGGCAGCCGATGACAACGCCCCTGCGGCCACTGAGATTCGGCCTGGTCGGCACCGGCCACTGGGCCCGCATCACCCACGCACCGGCCCTGGCATCGACCGACGGCATCGAATTCGCCGCTGTCTGGGGCCGCAACCGTGAAGCCGCCGGAGCGCTCGCGGCCGAGCACGGGGCGACGGCATTCAGCGACATCGACGCGTTCCTTTCCGCCGTAGACGCGGTTGCCTTCTCCGTGCCGCCCGACGTGCAGAGTGCGTTCGCGGTACGGGCCGCCAGCGCGGGCAAGCACCTGCTCCTGGAAAAGCCCATCGCGACCACCGAGGCTGCCGCCGACGCGCTCGCGCGGGCCGTAGCGGATAGCGGCGTCGCGTCGGTCGTGTTCTTCACCGCCCGCTTTCAAGCCGACGTGCGGGCCTGGCTGGCCGACATCGCGAGCAAGGACGGCTGGGCCGGCGGAGGCGTGACCTGGCTCGGATCGGCGCTGCAGGACGCCAGCCCGTTCAACACCCCGTGGAGACGGGACAAGGGCGGCCTGTGGGACCTGGGGCCGCACGCGGTGTCGCTGCTCTGGGCCTGCCTCGGCCCGGTGGTCTCCGTCACCGCCGACGCCGGCCGGCCCGACGTCACACACCTGGTCCTGCACCACCAGGGCGGACCCACCAGCACTGTGACGGTCACGCTCAGCGCGCCCGAGGCCGCCGAGGGATTCGACATGTACATCTGGGGCGAGCAGGGCCGGTCGGCCGCGCCCCCGGAAACGGACCAAGCACAGCGGGCGTTGCGGGTCGCCCTCACCGAACTGGCGGACAACGCCAGATCAGGACGGCCCAGCCACCCCTGCGACGTGAATTTCGGCCGCGACGTGGGGCGCGTGCTCACGGAGGCGCAACGCCAGATTGACGGCCGCCGGACGGCCTGAGCGAGCCGGACCAGGCCTGGGCCGAGCTGAGCAGTTATCCGGGGGCCGCCACTATCCGGGGGTCTCCACTATCCGGGGCCCGCCACTATCCGAGGCCCGCCACGAGCCGCAGCACGAGTTCGCCAACACGCTGCCGTTGCTCGTCCCGCCGGTCAGCAGCGGCCACAGCCAGCCCCGCCTCGCCCAGCGCAGCGAGAATCATCCGTGCCGTCAGGTCGCCAGCCGGGATGTCGATCTGGCCAGCTTGAGCGAGCCCGTCGAGGGCCGCGGTCACCAGGCCAAGGAAATACCTCTCCTCGATCTCTCTCCAGCGGGCCCAGCCCAGTGCGGCAGGGGCCTCTTCGAGTGCGATCCGCCGGAAGCCAGCGGTGCAGCATTCGGCGAGGAACAGGTCTATGCCTGCCGCGATCAGGTCCCAGGGGTCATCGATCCCGGCCACGCCGAGCGTGACATTCGCAAGCAACCGCTCCTCCATGAACACGAAGGCCGCCTCGAACAGGTCCGCCTTGTCCTTGAAGTGGTGGTAGACGGCGCCCTTGGTGACCCGCGCTGCCTCGGCGATCGCATCCATGCTCGCCTTGGCGAAGCCATCCACCGTGAACCGCTCGATGGCCGCGGCCACGATCGCCGCCCGCGTCGTCTCGGCGTACTCCTCGCGGCGGCTCTTGACGCTCATGGCCCTCGATCTTTTATTCACATACCATGGGTATCTCAGATATCGATCGTATGTCTTGGACTCCCGAGACGTTCATCGCGCACCTGGCGGCAGGCTGGCAATTAGCTGAGCCTGAGGCCTTCATCCGCCATTTCAGGCCGCTCGTCCACCCCGACGTGGTGTCTCGGCAGCCGCTCCGCCGACCTCAGACCGGTATCGCCGTCTTCGAGCAGCAATTCCGCGACCTCTTCCGGCTGCTCCCGGGCGCCACCGCCACCATCAAGTCCTGGGCCTGCGCCGAGCCGAACATCTACGTGGAGTTCGAGCTTCACGCTCCTGGCGGTCGCCGTCCCCTGGACATGGGCACCTGCGACCGGTTCACGCTGTCCGGAGGCCTCATCACAGAGCGGGTTGTCTACTCAGACCCGGCGCCGCTGCTCGGCTTCCTGGCCCGTCATCCGGGCCGGTGGCCCCGCCTGCTCAGTGCTCGTTAGAACTCCGGCCAGGTCCTGCCAGGTCCTGCCGCTGCGCACGCTCGCCGGGCGCTCCGCCACGACGTCCGAGCCGGGCCGGGCGTGTTCGTCGCGGACCTTGACCAGGATCCAGCGATGCTCGCCGGTCCGGGTCAGGGCGAAGCCGCCCGAGAGTTTGCGGCCAGACACGACGAAGGACACATGCTCTGGCTCCGTGCGTACGATCTCCGCCGGGCCCTCATCCCAGATGATCACAGCGCCGCTGCCGCGCGACTGGCCCTCGCGAACGCCCTCGAAGTCACCCGCCGAGATGGAGTGGTCCTCGACCGGCACCGCCAGCCGCCGGACCGCGGGATCGAGGGACGGCCCCTTGGGCACCGCCCACGAGCGGAGCACGCCGCCGATCTGGAGCCGCAGGTCGAAGTGCAATGTGGTCGCGTCATGCAGTTGCACGACGAACCGCGACACCGTCAGCACGCTCCAGTATGCGCCGCACTCAGCGGAGCGGTTGCATGCCGGGTGGAATTGTGCCGGGAGATGTCCATGGCGGGCGGCGCCGTTCGTCGTCATGGTGGAACTGCCCACCGATGAGGAGGAACCATGAAGTACATGCTGATCATCTGCGGCGACGAGTCTGTCCAGCTGAGCCAGGAAGAGGGCGCGGAGGTAGAGAGCTCGGCGCAATCGTGGGCCGCGGAGATGGGCAGCCGGGGAATTCGCCTGGACGGCAACCGCCTGAGCCCCGTCAGCGACGCCACGACCGTCCGGGTACGCGGCGGTGAGGTGCTGCTCGGTGACGGTCCGTTCGCCGAGACAAAGGAGCAAATCGGCGGCTACGACGTGATCGACTGCGCGGATCTGGACGAGGCGATCGACGTGGCGTCCAAGCACCCCGTCGCCGCTACCTCAGCCAGCGGCTTGCTGCTAGCGTCCGCGACGCTCAGACCTCTTGAGCATGATCAGCGTGGATGTGATGATGATCAGCAGTACGCCCGCTATCACGTAGTCGATCATGCCGCCTGCCTCTCCATTTCCCCGAGGGTAGCAACTCATCCGGCCGCGGCAGCCGCCGGCGCCGGGAGGGCCAGTGACCGAAATCACGCCCGCTGGGCGGACTTGGCCGTGGCTTTCGCCCTGATCAGCGTAGAATCCCCGCCGTGCGACCCTACCGCGACCTCTGGCGCTGGCTCTGGCTTGGCGGGCTGTTTCTGGCACTCTTTCCATTCCTGGCCGCTATTGCAATTGCATCCTTTGCGAAGGAAGCACATTACTCTCTCTTCCTGAACTGGTGGATGCTCGCCGCGTGCGTGGCGTTCATAGCGGCCTTCGCATGTTTCTTCGGCGCCGTCCAGGGCTGGCCTCTCCCGCCGTTCGTGAAACCGGGCTTCCCTGATATCAAGGTCGAAATCTATGGCACTGCCGCCATGGATACGGAACGTGAGGCTGGCACGGGCCTCGCCGTGCCCGTGCGCCTAAGGTCATTTAATGCGCGCTTTATCAACATGGAGACCGCGCAGAACGCGAGGCTGACAGTCCTGCTCTACGTCAATCTGATCCCTGGCTCGTGGGGGCGGGTGGGCGAGGCTACCTGCCCTCCGCCGGACTGGACGCTGCCGGCTGCGCTGAGCCTGAGCCCGATTAGCATGCCTTTTGCACTATCGCCAGGAAACGCGGTCAGCGGACAACTGGTGTACGAGATACCCTCGTACTACCTGGATAAGATCGCCGAACCAATCGATGCGCGCCTGGAACTCTGGGACCACGTCACCGACAGGCGGATGAATATTAAGGCAGAGATAGGGAACCACGATAAGAGCGACATGGTTCCGTCGCCCGGTGGCGCTGAGGTCCTGGGCCCAGAATACCTAGATCCAGAAGACACAGAGCAGGCAGGCACGGGGCAAGCGTGACCCCGGTATTGGAGGGTCAGCAGATGGCACACGGTGCCCGGCTCGGCACGGTGGTCATGTTCGTGCAGGACCTGGACAGGTCGGTGAGCTTCTACCTGGAGGTCCTCGGCCTGGAGGTCGCCGACCGCAGCCCGACCGCCGCGCTGCTCATCAGCGCTGAGGGATCGCAACTGGTGCTCCGCTCCATGGGCAGCAACGCCCCGCACGCGCTCGGCAGCATCGGCGTCCAGTACGTCATCTGGACCGCGGACGGGAAAGAGGACCTTGACCGGGCCGAGGGCGTGCTGCGTGGGCGTTCGGCGCACCGGCAGACCCGCAGCAGCGGAGGGATCGTGGCGGTGGAGGGCCGCGATCCGGACGACATCGTCCTGATGATCACCTATCCCGGCCCGGATCAGGCGCCGTTGCATGAACTTCCGGTACGTATCTACGGTTGGTGACGCCGCCCGGGAACTGGCAGGATGGTCTCTCGTACGCTTGACGCGTGATCGGTCTCCCGGATGGAATCCGCAGCTGCCTCTTCGACCTCGACGGTGTCCTGACCAAGACCGCCAAGGTGCACGACGCCGCGTGGAAAGAGATGTTCGATAGCTTCCTGCGCGAGCGCGCAGAAAGCACTGGCCAGCCGTTCGTGCCGTTCGACCCGGTCAAGGACTACGACGAGTATGTCGACGGGAAGCCACGGGCCGACGGGACCCGCTCGTTCCTGCAGTCCCGTGGCATCGAACTGCCCGAAGGCAGCCCCGACGATCCGCCAGACGCCCAGACCGTCAACGGCCTGGGCAACCGCAAGAACGTGATCCTGCTGAAACGGATCAAGGAAGACGGGGTGGAAGCGTACGAGGGCTCGGTCCGCTATGTCCGGGCAGCCCGGGATGCGGGGCTGCGCCGCGCCGTGGTGTCGTCGAGCGCCAACTGCCGTGACGTCCTCGTCGCGGCGGGCATCGAGGACCTGTTCGAGGCGCGGATCGATGGCGTGGTCGCCGCGCGGGAGCATCTGCGCGGGAAACCAGCCCCGGACACCTTCCTGGCCGGGGCGCGGGCCCTCGGGCTGGAACCGCAGGCCGCCGCGGTTTTCGAGGACGCGCTGGCGGGCGTGGCGGCAGGCCGGGCCGGCGGGTTCGGCTACGTCGTGGGGGTAGACCGCGCCGGGCAGGCTGAAGCGCTGAAAACCCACGGCGCCGACATCGTCGTGCAAGATCTCGCCGAACTGCTGGACCGTCCGTGATACGGCAGGCGGCATTCCCGGTAGAGCCGTGGTGCCTCCGCGAGACCAAGCTGGACCTGGACATGCTCGCTCAGACAGAGTCGGTGTTCGCGCTGTCGAACGGGCACCTGGGATGGCGCGCCAACCTGGAGGAGGGAGAGCCGCACGGCCTGCCCGGGACCTACCTCAACGGGGTCTACGCATTGCGGCCGCTGCCCTACGCGGAGGCGGGGTATGGCTTCCCCGAGTCCGGGCAGACGGTCATCAACGTCACCAACGGCAAACTGATGCGGCTGTTCGTCGATGACGAGCCCTTCGACGTCCGCTACGGCGAACTGCGCAGCCACGAGCGCCTGCTGGATTTCCGCGCGGGCACGCTGAGCCGCCACGCCGAGTGGATGTCACCGGCCGGGCAGGCAGTGCGCATCTCCTCGGTCCGGGCGGTGTCCTTCACGCAGCGGGCGATCGGAGCGATCTGCTACGAAGTGGAGCCGCTGGGCGGTCCGGCGCGGATCGCGGTGCAGTCCGAACTCCTGGCTAACGAGCAGCTGCCGGCCTCGAGCGGGGACCCCCGCCTCGCCGCCGTCCTCGAAACGCCGCTGAACTGCGAGTTCCACAGCGGCGACGAAGCCAGGGTCGTGCTGGTGCACAAGACCCAGGGCAGCGGCATGCTCGTTGGCGCGGCGATGGATCATCTGATTGACGGGCCGCCCGGGGTGCAGGTCGAAGCGCGGTCCTACACCGACGGCGGCATTGTCACCGCGACCGTCCGCCTGGAGCCGGGACAGCGGCTGCGCATAATCAAGTTCGTGGCGTACGGCTGGTCGCAGGAGCGTTCGCTGACCGGAGTACGTGATCAGGTGTGGGCGGCGCTCAGCGCGGCCCGGCAGGTCGGCTGGGACGGGCTGCTCGCCGATCAGCGTGCGTACCTCGACGACTTCTGGGACAACGCCGACGTGGAGGTGGACGGGGATACCGAGGTCCAGCAGGCGGTTCGCTTCGCGCTGTTCCACGTCCTGCAGGCCGGCGCGCGCGGCGAGAACCGCCCGATCCCCGCCAAGGGGCTGACCGGGCCCGGCTACGACGGGCACGCCTTCTGGGATACCGAGACCTTCGTATTGCCGGTGCTCACCCTGACGGCCCCCGACGCGGCCGCGAGCGCATTGCGGTGGCGGCACGGCACGCTTCCGGCCGCTATCGAGCGGGCCGCACAGCTCGGGCTGAAAGGCGCGGCCTTCCCGTGGCGGACCATCTCCGGCCAGGAGTGCTCGGGCTATTGGCCCGCAGGCACCGCAGCCTTCCACATCAACGCGGACATCGCCAACGCGGTGATCCGCTACGTTGACGCCACCGGCGACGAGGATTTCGCCCGGGGGCCAGGGATGGAACTGCTCACGCACACCGCGCGACTGTGGCGCTCCCTCGGCCACCATGATGCCCAGGGGCGGTTCCACATCGACGGGGTCACCGGCCCGGACGAGTACAGTGCCATCGCCGACGACAACATCTACACCAACCTGATGGCCCAACGGAACTTGACAGCGGCCGCTGACATGGCGAAGCGCCATCCGAAACGGGCCAGGGAACTCGGCATCGACGCGGAGGAGTCCGCTGGCTGGCGCGATGCGGCGACGACCATGTTCATCCCCTACGACGAGGTGGTCGGCGTGCACCCGCAGGCCAGCCAGTTCACCCGCCACCAGGTCTGGGATTTCGACCGCACCACCCCTGAGCAGTACCCGCTGCTGCTGCATTTCCCCTACTTTGACCTGTACCGCAAGCAGGTCGTCAAGCAGGCCGACCTGGTGCTGGCCATGCAGCTGTGCGGGGACGCCTTCACCGCCGAGCAGAAGGCGCGGAACTTCGACTACTACGAGCCGCTCACGGTGCGGGATTCGTCCCTTTCTGCCTGCACCCAGGCAGTGATGGCCGCCGAGGTCGGTCATCTGGATCTGGCCTTCGACTACCTCGGCGAGGCCGCGCTGATGGACCTGCGGGACCTCGAGCACAATACCCGCGACGGCGTGCACATCGCCTCGCTGGCCGGCGCGTGGGTCGCACTGGTCGCCGGCTTCGGCGGCTTGCGCCACACGGACGGCACGGTTAGTTTCGCGCCGCGGCTGCCCGACGGCCTCACCAGGCTCGCGTTCACCATCCGCATCCGGGGCAGGCGGCTGCATGTCGAAGTGACCCAGCAGGCCGCCCGGTACGTGCTGGCGGACGGCGAGCCGCTTGAGATCCTGCACCACGGCAGCTCGGTGAAGCTCCTGGCCGACAAGCCGCAGTCGCACGCCATCCCCGCCGTGCCGTCCCGGCCGCGGCCCAGCCAGCCGCCCGGGCGGGAACCGGTGCACCGCCGGGCCGATGAAGACCCGAAGTGAGCGGCGCCCAGCCCCGGGAAGTCGCGCGCCCCTCATGACCGGATGACCACCTGGAGGAACGAGCAGATGCCGACCATCCCGCTTCGTGAGCGCCCGGCGTGGAAAGCGCTTGAGCAGCACCACTCCGAGATCGGCGGCCGGCACCTGCGCGAGCTGTTCGCCAGCGAGCCCGGCCGCGGCGAGCGGCTGACCGCCGAGGCAGCCGGCCTCTATCTCGACTACTCGAAGAACCGGATCACCGACGAGACGCTGCGGCTGCTGATCCGGCTGGCCCAGGAGTCGGGCCTCGAACAGCGCAGGGACATGATGCTGCGGGGCGAGCGGATCAACGTGTCAGAGAACCGGCCGGTGCTGCACATCGCGCTGCGGATGCCGAAAGGCAGTTCACTGGTGGTGGATGGCGTCGATGTCGTCGCGCAGGTGCACGAGGTGCTCGACCGGATGTCGGATTTCACCGAGCGGGTGCGCTCCGGCGAATGGAAAGGCTTTACCGGAAAAACGATCAAAAACGTGGTCAATGTCGGCATCGGTGGCTCGGACCTCGGCCCGGTGATGGCTTACGAGGCGCTGCGCTTCTACTCCCGGCGTGACCTGACGTTCCGCTTCGTGTCCAACGTGGACTCGACCGACTTCGTCGAGGCGAGCCGCGACCTGGCGGCCGACGAGACGCTGTTCATCATCTCGTCCAAGACATTCGGCACCCTGGAAACCCTCACGAACGCGCACTCGGCACGCGACTGGGTCATCGGCCAGCTCGGCACCGAGGATGCCATCGCGCGGCACTTCGTCGCGGTCTCGACCAACGCGGAGCGCGTCGCCGAGTTCGGCATCGACACCGCGAACATGTTCGGCTTCTGGGACTGGGTCGGCGGACGGTACTCGATGGATTCGGCCATCGGCCTGTCGACCATGCTCGCGATCGGGCCGGAGCGCTTCCACGAGCTGCTGGCCGGCTTCCACGAGATGGACGAGCACTTCGCCACCGCCCCGCTGGCCGGGAATCTGCCGGTGCTCATGGGCCTGCTGGCCGTGTGGTACGGCGACTTCTTCGGCGCGCAGACCGCGGGCATCATGCCCTACGAGCAGTACCTGAAGCGGTTCCCTGCCTACCTGCAGCAGCTCACGATGGAGTCGAACGGCAAGCACGTCACCATCGACGGGACCGCCGTCGACTACGAGACCGGTGCCGTGTACTGGGGCGAGCCAGGCACCAACGGCCAGCACAGCTTCTACCAGCTCATCCACCAGGGCACGAAGCTGATCCCGGTGGACCTGATCGGTTTCGGCCAGACTCTCAACCCGCTTGGCGAGCATCACGACATCCTGTCGTCCAACGTCTTCGCGCAGGCCCAGGCGCTCGCGTTCGGCAAGACCGAGCAGGAGGTCCTCGCCGGGGGAACCGCGCCCGAGGTGGCACCGCACCGGGTGATGCCGGGCAATCGCCCGACCAATGTCCTGCTGGCCGAGAAGCTCACCCCGCGGCTGCTGGGCGCGCTCGTGGCGCTGTATGAGCACAGCGTGTTCACCCAGGGCACTATCTGGGGGATCGACTCCTTCGATCAGTGGGGCGTCGAGCTCGGCAAGGTGCTGGCGGCCGCGATCATCCCCGAGCTGACGAGCCGCACCGAGCCCCAGCTCGGCCACGACTCATCCACCAACGCGCTCATCCGGCGCTACCGCAGCCTGAAGAGCTAGCCGTTGCGGTCTAAGGAAGCAGAACCTAGGAGCGGACATGACAACCGACAAGCCGATGCAGCTTGGCATGATCGGGCTGGGCCGGATGGGCGGCAACCTCGTCCGCCGGCTGATGCGGGACGGCCATCGCTGCGTGGTCTACGACCACACCGCGGCCCACGTCAAGCAGCTCGAGGGTGAGGGCGCCACCGGCGCGACGTCGCTGGCGGAGTTCGTCGCGAAGCTGGAGAAGCCCAGGACGGCGTGGCTCATGCTGCCCGCCGCCGTCACCGGCTCGACCCTTGACGAGCTGGCGGAGCTCCTCGATCCCGGTGACGCCGTGATCGACGGCGGCAACTCCTACTACCGGGACGACATCGACCGCGCGAAGCAGCTCAAGCCGAAGCAGATCCATTACCTGGACGTCGGGACCTCGGGCGGGGTATACGGCCTCGAGCGCGGCTACTGCCTCATGATCGGAGGCGAGGACGAGCCGGTGCAGCGGCTGGACCCCATCTTCCGCACCCTCGCTCCCGGTGCCGCCAGTGCCCAGCCCACCCCCGGCCGGACCCGGACCACGGGGACGGCTCCGGATGGCTATCTGCACTGCGGGCCTAATGGCGCCGGGCACTTCGTGAAAATGATCCACAACGGCATCGAGTACGGGATGATGGCCGCGATCGCCGAGGGCCTGTCCATCATCAAGCACGCCAACGTGGGCCAGGCAGGCGTGGCGTCCGCTGACGCGGAGACCACGCCGCTGCGCGACCCCGAGGTGTACCAGTACGACATCGACGTGGCCGAGGTCG
>DAIRVB010000019.1:0-1204 GCA_036803065.1 Streptosporangiaceae bacterium | reverse complement strand
AGCAGCGCCGCCGCTCCTGCTCGCGGCCGTCGTGGATCCTGGCTGGTCGACCTTACCGCCGATGCGCTGGCTCGATCCCCGCAGCTAGACGACTTCGCGGGACGGGTGTCCGACTCTGGCGAGGGCCGCTGGACAGTGCTCGCCGCGGTCGACGAGGGCGTCCCCGCCCCGGTCATCACCGCGGCGCTGATTCAGCGGTTCGAGTCGCGCGGGCTCGGCGAATTCACCGGCAAGGTCCTGTCCGCAATGCGCAGCGAGTTCGGCGGCCACGCCGAGAAGAAGGACTAGCCGCTCAGCCCGGGAAAGCGCATCCTCCGGGCGCACTGCCCTTCCCCGATATCAGCGAGCTTGGAGTACGCGAAGGCCCATACGGACCTACAGCCGCCGCCAGGACTAATCCACGTGCGGGATAGTGCCACCCTGCAGGCCGTGCGCGATACGGCGCCGGATGGAAGGGTGGATGTCGTAGTCGTCTAGCCTGGCCGGCGGCACCCAGGCGACCTCGGTCGCCTCATCGCTGATGGCCAGGTCCCCGCCGATGACCCGGCCCGCGAAGCATGCATTCACCGGCTGGCGTACCTCGCCGTCCGCATGGGCGCTCACATGACGCGGATCGCTGAACACACCGACCAGCGCGAGGATCTCGATATCCAGGCCGGTTTCCTCGCGGCACTCGCGGATCGCGCACCGGGTGAGGGTCTCGTTCTTCTTCAGCCCGCCCGTGGGGATCGTCCACCGGCCGGAATCGGAGCGGCGCAACAGCAGCAGGTCATCGCTGCTGTTGCGGACGATCACGCTCGCGGACGGCTTGCGGCTGGTGGGCCTGGGCGCGTCCGGATCATCCCAGTAGTCCACCCGGCCTGGATTTTCGCGCTTGTGCTTGCTCATGGCACGCCCTCATGCTCGGCCTCGCCGAGAGGCCGCGCTGATCCCCATACCCGCTCAAACGACTCCAGGTAGGTGCCGAAGTAGGCGCCATCCACGCGCCGCAGGTGCAGCACGGGCGTGTAGGCGGCGAGGATCCCGTACACGTGGGTATTGACGATCATCTCGTCGTCAAACCGGTAGATGGAGTTGTACAGCGTCGTGTCGTGCAGCCGGATCTCCGCCACCCCGGCCAGCGGGCGGTAGTAGGCCAGGACCGCGCGGACCCGCCCGGCGACCCCGCCGCCGATCTTGTGCTCGCCGTCGCGGGCCGTCAGGC
>DAIRVB010000018.1:10618-15438 GCA_036803065.1 Streptosporangiaceae bacterium | reverse complement strand
CGCCTGCACTGACTCGCGGCTTGCACTGACTCGCCGGCTGCGCCGAGCATGCCGTGCGCCTGTGCTGTGCCCCTGTGGCGGGACCGTCACAACGGCAGTTCGGAGCCTTCGGCGGCGGACCGCTCCTGTTTCCCTGGCCGCCCGCGGACCAGGCCGATGACTCCCACGGCGATGGCCGCGCCGACGATCTCACCCGCCAGGTAGGCCCACCAGCCGGTGAAGTCGGCGCCGACCAGGTCCGGCGCGAGGCTGCGGGCCGGGTTCATGGACGCGCCGCTGATCGGGCTGGCGAACAGGCCGAGGAGCGCGATCGTGGCACCTACCGCGATGGCGGCGTTGTGCCCGATGCTCCGGTGCCCGGTGGCGGTGTTCAGGATCACGCTGATCAGGATCGCGGTGAGGACGACCTCCATGACGAACGCACGCCAGTCCCCGCCTGGTCTACTGATCGGGTACGTGCCGCCCGCGGTCACATGGCCGAACATGACCTGGAGGAAGAGGGCACCCGCGATCGCCCCCGCGAACTGGGCGGCCCAGTAGGGAAGGATCCAGGCCGGCCGGAACGCCTTGCGGCCGGCGAAGGCGAGGGTTACCGCCGGGTTGATGTGCAGCCCCGACAGCGGGCCCCAGGCGTAGATCAGTGCCATCACGAGCGCGCCCGGCGCGACCACCGCGGCCACCCGGCCGATCGGGTGGCCCCCAGCGTAGTGGTCGATCACGCCTGCCCCGGCGGCCACGGTCACCAGCAGGAACGTGCCGAGGAACTCGATGATCACCCGGATCCTGAGTGGCCGGGACCTGAGGGTGTCGGTCTCGAAGTCGACCAGGTAACGGCGCCTGAGGGCAGCCGCGTGCTCGGGATCCATGGGGTCCTGGGTGCCGCCCATCGCCGCCTCCCTGTCATCCCCAGCCGGTGTCATTACCCTGCGTAATTCACCAGTAGCCACCCGTTATACCGTGGGTGAGTCTTTGATCGCATGAGTGCCAATCGGGAGGAGCGACCTCGATGCCCATCGGTGTACCACAGTGCGCGCAGCTCGTGCACTGCGCAATCCGCGGCGCACTCGCCGCCGTCGGCCCAGTCGAAACCAGCGGCCGCGCCCAGGTCCGCTGTGCGGCGGACGGGTGCCCGGTCAGCGGCGTCGACCGGCACCACCCGCCGGGGGTGACGCCCGCCCCGGCGAAGCCCTCCGGCACCACCCGCCGGGGTGTGACGCCCGCCCCGCGAAGCCTTCCGGTACCACCCGCCGGGGGTGACGTCCGCCCCTGGCGGAGCCCCCCGGTTGCTTTGAGTAACTTAGCACTCACCCTGCGCGGTTGATACCAGAATACCCGGGGTACTAGCTATCAAAGAACCCTGACCTGCGCATTCATCCCGCAGGGTGAGGATTTCGTGGTCCATGCCGGGCCGGTCAGCGGTTCGCGGGGGGATCCATGACCAGCACTTCGCGGGGGGATCCATGACCAGCACACTGAGCAGGCCCGAGGCATCGCAGCGGGACACCGCGGACGAGCGCCCGCAGCCGCGGTTCCTGGAAGACAAGCTGCAGATTCCGCAATCGCATCTCCCTGTGCTGCGCCGCCGCAGGGTGACCGGCCTCATCGAGCAGGCCGTCCGGCACCGGGTGACACTCGTCTGCGGGCCTGCCGGGGCCGGGAAGTCCGTCGCGTGCGCGAACTGGGCGGCCGCGAACCCGCAGCAGCGGCGGCGGGTCGTCTGGCTGACGCTGGACACCGGTGACCAGAGCTCCTGGTTCTGGGCATACGTGCGCGCCGGGCTGACCCGGCTGCGGGTCGCGCCACCCGATGCCCTGCGCTCGCTGGAGGACTCCTCGCCGGAAGGGTTCCCGCTGCGCCTGGTGGAGGCGGCGCAGTTGTTCGCCGAGCCGGTGGTCCTGGTGCTCGACGGTGTGGACGAGGTAACGGACAAGGCCGTGCTGGCGGGCCTTGACCTGCTGATCCGGCATGCGCCGGGCAGCCTGCGGCTGGTCCTGTCCGCCCGTCAGCCCCCGATGCTGCAACTGGCCAGGCTGCGGGTCTCCGGTGAGCTCGCGGACATCGGCGGCCGCGATCTCGCCTGCACCCCCGACGAGGCCGATGCGTACTTCGCCATGCTGGGCCTCGACGTGGCCAAGGGCGCCCGGGACGAACTGCTCAGGCGTACGGAGGGCTGGATGGCCGGGCTCCGGCTCGCGGCGATGCGGGCGCGGGCCTGCCCCGGGCCTGGCACGAGGATCACGGATCTGGCCTTGGACGAGCCCATGGTGACCGATTACCTGTGGGACGAGGTGCTCGGCAGGCAGTCGGCCCAGACGCGGATGTTCCTGCTCCGGACCAGCATCACCGAGGATGTGTCGGGTGATCTGGCCGACGCGCTGACCGGCCAGTCCGGCGGTGCCGGGACGCTGGACAGGCTGACCAGGGAGAACAGCTTCGTCGACGTGCTCGACCGGGAACGCGGGTGCTACCGCTACCACCCGTTGCTGCGCGAGGTGCTCATCGCCGGCCTGCACCGGGAGATCCCGCACGAGATGCCGGTGCTGCTGCGCCGGGCGGCCGGCTGGTATGCCGCCCACGGGCGGCCTGTCGACGCGGTGCGCTGCGCGGCCGAGGCGGCGGACTGGGACTACGCGGCGCAGGTCCTGGCCGAGGCGGGAGCGGCTGCCGCCATGCAGGACCGGGCCGCGGAACTAGAGGCCGCGCTGGCCCTCTTTCCTCCCGAGCGATCCGCCGACGACCCGGCCGTGGCGGCGGCCTGGGCCGCGACCCGGCTCTGGAACGGCGACCGGGACGGTGCCGCGCCCTACCTGGACAGCGCGCAGCGCGCGGTCCAGCGTTCGGCTCCCGCCATGCGGCGGATCATGGAACCCACGATCACGGCATTGCGGGTGATGCATGCGGCCTGCCGTGCCGATCCCGATCCGGGCCTGCTCGCCGAGGGCTGGGCGCTGGCTGAGCGGTCCCAGCCTGCCGTCAGCACCAGGGCGGAGCACCGTGGCATCGGGCTGCTCTGGTTCGCGCTGGGCACCGCGTCGCTGCGCCGCTGGGAGATCCAGGAAGCCCGCCGCGCGCTGCGCCGGGCCGACCGGGAACTCGGCGCGGGTGGCCTCGCGCAGTTCCAGGCGCGCGCCCGCGCCTGGCGGGCCTTGGCGGAGGCGTGGTACGGCGACTTGGCCGCGGCGGAGCGGTCCGGCGCCGATGCGCGCGCCAGCGCCATCACCGCGGCCAGTGCTGCCGGGGCCAGTGCTGCCGGGGCCAGTGCTGCCGGGGCCGGCGCTGCCGGGGCCGGCGCTGCGGGGATCAGTGCTGGCGGGATCAGTGCTGCGGGGATCAGTGCTGCGGGGATCAGTGGTGGCGGGATCGGTGCTGCCGGGGCTTCGCTGGCCGCCGAACTTGCCTGTGCGCAGGTCAGCCTCGGCCGCGATGACCTGACGACGGCACAGCGACTGCTGGACGATGTGGACCAGGTGGCTGCCGGGCAGTTCCCGGGGGAGCCGTCGGTGAGCGTGATGGCGGCGCTGATCCGCGCCCGGGTCATGCTCGCCGACGGCGATGGCAACGCCGCCCGCTTGGCGCTGTCCCGGCTCCGTGAGTCCTGGGGGCCGGCCTCTCCGGCGCTCTCCGACATGATCACCGTGGCCGAGGGTGATGTCGCGCTGCGGGCCGGCCATGCCGGCCGGGCCCGGGCGATCCTGCTGATCGTCGAGGAGGGTGTGCACGCCGACCGGGCCAGCGGTCGGCTGCTGCGTGGCGGGCTGCTGATCGCGGCGGGCGACTTCACGGCCGCCCTGGCGGCAGTGCAGCCCTGCCTGGACGACACAGCCGGCCAGGCGGCCGGCGGGGTGACGCGGCACGAGCGGATCTCTGGCCTGCTGCTGGCCGCGCTGGCCCACCGCCGCCTCGGCTCGGTGGATGAGGCGGCCAGGCTCGTTGAGCGGGCGCTCGCCCTGGCCGAGCCGGATAGCGCGTACCGGGTGTTCCTCGACGGGGGCACCGCTGTCCGTTCGGCCCTGACCGTGCTGGTCCCGCCGACCAGCCGCCACGCCCGGTTCGCCGGCCGGATCCTGGAGCGGTTCGACGCCCAGGCACTGCGGCCCGCGGGGGCGCCGGAGCAGGCGAGCGTGCCGTTGACCGATAGCGAGCGGGCCGTGCTGTGCTTCCTGCCCTCGCACATGACCAACGAGGAGATCTCACAGGCGCTTTTCCTGTCCATCAACACCGTGAAGACCCACCTGCGCTCGGCGTACCGCAAGCTGGGCGTCGGCTCCCGCCGGGAGGCGATCGCCCGCGGCCGCCAGATAGGCCTGCTGTGAGCCGGGATCCCGCTGGCTCGCCTCAGGCCGGGATGGGGCCGGTCCCAGCGAGATGGCGGAACTGGAACGCCATCATGGCGAGCATCAGCCCGTAGAACATCAGCCAGGTCCCGATCACCGCCAGCAGGACGGCCATCGAGATGGCCGGCCAGAAGAGCACGCTCAGCCCAGCCGCCAGGCTGAACCCGCCGACCAGCGGCCGCAGCCCGCGGGCCTGACCCGGCCCGGCGGCAGCCACGGTGAGATCCAGCACGCCGTGCAGCACCCAGAAGGCACCGACGATGAACGCGAGCAGGCTCACAGCGACCTCGATATGCCGCACGCAGTAGAGCCCGGCCACCTCGGCCAGCAACCCAACGATCACCTGGGCCGGCCGCACGCTGCCGTCGGCGTCGTCCGCGATGAGGCCCTCGATCAGCCGGGACAGGCCGGTCACCAGGAGGGAGATGCCGATGATGACGGCAACCACGATGGTCGTCGCCTCCGGCCAGACGAGGAGCATCAGCC
>DAIRVB010000018.1:0-10608 GCA_036803065.1 Streptosporangiaceae bacterium | reverse complement strand
GGAGAACAGATGGCCGGCCTGGGTCCAGGCCGGCCCGCGCGGGCCGGCGGCGGGGACCTCGCGGTCGTGCGGCACCGGTCCGGCCCGTCGTGCGTCCGAGGCTGCCATCCGAATCTCCTTGTGCCCGGCCGGCCCGCCAGAAGGCCAACTGGGCGCCATGCTGCGCTGCCCGCCGGGGGCGATCACCACCCGCGCCGGGTGAACCGCTCCCGCGGTTTCCGGGTGAACCGGCCCGGGCGGTTCCGGGTGCCCGCGTCATGGCCGGTAACGGCGTCGGCCTGCCCTAGACTTGCCGCCGTAGCCGCCAGGCTGCGCTGGGTCGCGCGACGCCGCGGGTGCAGCGTGGCCGTCGCGGGCAGAGCGCAGGCGATCAGGGAGTGACGGCGACGTGAAGACCGACGTCGAGGAGCTGAGCCCGACTCGGGTCAAGCTGACCATCGAAGTTCCGTTCGAGGAGCTGAAGTCCAGCCTCGACAAGGCCTACCGCGAGGTCGCCAGGCAGGTGCGGGTGCCGGGGTTCCGGCCGGGGCATGTGCCGCCCCGCATCATCGACCAGCGGTTCGGCCGTGGCGCGGTGCTGGAGCAGGCGGTCAACGACGCGGTGCCACTGCTGTACGGCCAGGCGCTGCAGGAGAACGACGTGCTCGCCCTCGGCCAGCCCGACCTGGAGATCACCAAGCTGGATGACGGCAAGGAACTTGCTTTCACCGCCGAGGTCGATGTCCGGCCGAAGTTCGACATTCCCGACATCGCGGGGATGCCGGTGACCGTCGAGAACGCCGAGGTCAGCCCCGACGACGTCGAGGAGTACATCGGCGGGCTGCGGGAGCGGTTTGCGTCCCTGAAGGGCGTGGACCGCCCGGTCGGCGACGGTGACTACGTGTCCATCGACCTGTCCGCGTCGGTAGATGGCAAGCCGGTCGAGGATGCGCAGGCGAGCGGCCTGTCCTATGAGGTCGGCACCGGGTCGCTGCTCGACGGCCTCGATGAGGCGCTAGCCGGGATGTCGGCCGGTGACACCAAGGCGTTCACCGCTGAGCTCGCCGGCGGCGAGCGGGCCGGCCAGCAGGCCGAGGTGACGGTGACCGTGCACAGTGTCAAGGTCAAGGAACTGCCTGAGATCGATGACGAGTTCGCCCAGTCCGCGAGTGAGTTCGACACGCTGGGCGAACTGCGCGCCGGGACTCGTTCCCAGCTGGAGCGGGTCAAGCGCCTGCAGCAGGCCGCGCAGGCCCGGGAGCGCGCGCTGGACGCGCTGCTGGCCAGGATCGATGTGCCGCTCCCCGGCAGCATGGTCGCCAGCGAGGTGGAGATGCGCGGGCAGTCGCTCGACGAGCAGCTGGAGCGGGCAGGCGCCACCCGCGATGCCTACCTGGAAGCGTCGGGGATGACGGCCGAGCAGCTGGCCGCCGACATGGAGAACACCGCGAAGCGTTCCGTGAAGGCGGGCTTCGTCCTCGACAAGCTCGCCGCCTCGGAGGAACTGGGCGTGGAGCAGTCGGATCTGAACAACTTCGTGATTGAGCAGGCCTACCGGATGGGTGTGCAGCCGGATCGGCTGGCCAAGGAGCTGGCCGACCACGGGCAGATCGGCTCGGTGGTCAGCGAGGTGCTGCGGGCCAAGGCGCTCAGCTTGATCGCCGAGCGGGCCGCGGTCACCGACGAGGCGGGCCGGCCGGTCGACCTTGAGGCGCTCGCCCGGGAGCAGGCGAAGCAGGACGAGGACGAGGCGGAAGACGCCCTGGAGGCCGCGGCCGAAGCGGCCCTCGTCGCCGCCGAGGAGGCCGAGGTGGCCGAGGAACTGGCGGAGGAGGCCGAGGAGCAGGCGGAGGAGGCCGAGGAGGAGGCTGAGGCCGCCGCTGAGGCTAATGCCGAGGCCGCCGAAGGCCCGGGGACCGAGGCCGCCGCCGGTGAGCAGCCCAGCTGATCTGGCCAGCTCACAGGCCAGCTGAGCGGGCCAGGACGGCGGGAGCGGCCTGCGCCGTCAGCGAACAGGCCGCGGGGGTGGACGTTCCGGCTCGGGCCGAGCGTTATGGTCGCTGATAACCACGCAGGACGTGATCGGAACGGGTGGGGAAAGCCAGTGGACGCTGATGCTGCGGGGAGCGAGTGGGCCTCGCGCCCAGAAGCGAGCAAGGAGAATACTGTGAGCACGCCTCCGGCCTTCTATGAGCCGACGCAGATATTGGCGCGTACCGAAGCACCGGCCATGCTTATGGGCGACCAGCTGTTCCAGCGGCTGCTCCGGCACCGGATCATCCTCCTCGGCCAGCAGGTCGACGAGGACATCGCCAACCGGATCTGCGCAGAGCTGGTGCTGCTGGCCGCCGAGGACGCCAAGGCAGACATCAGCATCTACATCAATTCCCCGGGCGGTTCGGTATACGCGGGGCTGGCCATCTACGACGTCATGCAGTACGTGCCGAACGACATCTCCACGTACGCGATGGGCATGGCCGCCTCCATGGGCCAGTTCCTGCTCTGCGCCGGCACCGAGGGCAAGCGGTTCGCCCTGCCGCACGCGCAGATCCTCATGCACCAGCCCTCCGGCGGGATCGGCGGCTCGGCCTCCGACATCCGGATCCAGGCTGAGCAGATGCTGTACATCAAGCGCACGCTGGCGCAGCGGACCGCCTTCCACACCGGGCAGACCGTCGAGCAGATCGAGACCGACGCGGACCGGGACCGCTGGTTCACGGCGGAGCAGGCCAGGGAGTACGGCTTCGTGGACCGCGTGATCCACAGCGCCGTCGAGGTCCCGTCGGCCGGACCGGTCTCATGAAACGCGAATTGACAGCGGAGGAGAGCGGCGTGAGCACATCGAATCGGCGGCTGGCGGAAGCCAGCGGCCCGCAGGCCCGGTACGTCCTGCCGTCCTTCGTGGAGCGGACCTCGTACGGCATCAAGGAGATGAACCCGTACAACAAGCTCTTCGAGGAGCGGATCATCTTCCTCGGCGTGCAGATCGACGACGCGTCGGCCAACGACGTGATCGCCCAGCTGATCGCGCTGGAGTCGATCGACCCGGACCGCGACATCACCATGTACATCAACTCGCCGGGCGGCTCCGTCACATCGATGATGGCGATCTACGACACGATGCAGTTCGTCCAGCCGGAGATCCAGACGGCTTGCGTCGGCCAGGCCGCCTCGGGCGCCGCGGTGCTGCTCGCGGCCGGAACCCACGGCAAGCGGCTTGCGCTGCCCAACGCCCGCATCCTGCTGCACCAGCCGGCCACCGAGGGCGGCTACGGCCAGTCGAGCGACCTGGAGATCCAGGCCCGCGAGATCCTGCGGATGCGCGCGGCGATGGAGGCCATCATCGCCACGCACAGCGGCAAGGACGAGGAGCAGGTCCGGCGCGATGTGGAGCGGGATAAGTTCTTCACCGCGCAGGAGGCCAAGGAGTACGGACTGATCGATGAGGTTCTGACGAGCCTGAAGCGCCGAGCCGAGGTAGGGTCGTCCTAACCACGAGGATTCGCTCGCCCCGCTTGCCAGTCGTGAGGCTGGGCCTCGCGGCAAAGGTGTCCGAGGCGGTACCGTCGGGTGGAGCACCTGACAGCGCGGCAGGATACGCCCGCCGGATTCCGGCCTCACGGCCGGAACGGCGGGGACCAGGAAATACGGGCACAGGTAAAGGAGTGGCCGGGTGGCACGCATCGGCGACGGTGGTGACCTGCTGAAGTGCTCTTTCTGTGGTAAGAGCCAAAAGCAGGTCAAGAAGCTCATCGCTGGTCCTGGCGTGTACATCTGCGACGAGTGCATCGATCTGTGCAACGAGATCATCGAGGAGGAACTGGCCGAGCCGTCCGAACTCAAGTGGGACAGCCTGCCCAAGCCCCGCGAGATCTACGAGTTCCTCGACGCGTATGTGATCGGCCAGGAAAAGGCCAAGAAGGCCCTGTCTGTCGCGGTGTACAACCACTACAAACGGGTCCAGTCGGGCGACGAGAGCCGGTCCGGCGAAGACGGCGTCGAACTCGCCAAGTCCAACATCCTGCTGCTCGGCCCCACGGGCTCCGGCAAGACGCTGCTCGCCCAGACCCTCGCCCGGTTGCTCAACGTCCCGTTCGCGATCGCTGACGCCACCGCCTTGACCGAGGCCGGCTACGTCGGGGAGGATGTCGAGAACATCCTGCTCAAGCTGATCCAGGCGGCCGAGTACGACGTCAAGAAGGCCGAGACGGGCATCATCTACATCGATGAGATCGACAAGATCGCCCGTAAGAGCGAGAACCCCTCGATCACCCGTGACGTGTCCGGCGAGGGCGTGCAGCAGGCACTGCTGAAGATCCTGGAAGGGACCACCGCCTCAGTCCCGCCGCAGGGCGGCCGCAAGCACCCGCACCAGGAGTTCATCCAGATCGATACCACCAACGTGCTGTTCATCTGCGGCGGGTCATTCTCCGGCCTGGAAAAGATCATCGAGCAGCGGGTCGGCAAGAATGGGATGGGCTTCGGCGCGGTCCTGCGGGTGAAGAACGACCACCTCATCGCGGACGCGTTCAAAGAGGTAATGCCCGAGGATCTGCTCAAGTTCGGCATGATCCCTGAGTTCGTCGGCCGCCTGCCGGTCATCACCAGCGTGCACAACCTCGACCGTGAGGCCCTCATCCTCATCCTGACCGAGCCACGCAACGCCCTGGTCAAGCAGTACCGGCGGCTGTTCGAACTGGACGGGGTGGACCTGGAGTTCACCGAGGACGCGCTCGAGGCCGTGGCCGACCAGGCGATCCTGCGTGGCACCGGCGCCCGCGGGCTGCGCGCCATCCTGGAAGAAGTCCTCCTCTCGGTCATGTACGAGGTGCCCAGCCGCAAGGACGTCGAGCGCGTGGTCATCACCGGCCCCGTCGTCCTAGAACACGTGAACCCCACCCTCGTCCCAAGGGACAGCGCCCGCCGCACCCCCCGCGAGAAGTCCGCGTAGCGACCGCTACGCCGCCCCGCGGGCTGGCACAGGTTTTTACGGCTTTCGATGTCGCGCCCGAGACGCCCTTGTCAGTGGGTTACCGTCGCAACGGTGACGCCCGCGGCTCGGCGCACGGACGCCGGCGGCTCACTGTGCAGGTGCCCACTAGACTTGGCCGACGTGAGTGGAGACCGGAACCTGCTGCCATCGCAGTACGCGCCTGCTGAGGTGGAGGAGCGGCGCTATGAGAGCTGGGAGTCCAGCGGGCTGTTCGGGGCTGATGCCAAGAACGTGAGTGCTGAGGCGCCGGCGTTCTGCATTGTCATTCCGCCGCCCAATGTGACGGGGTCGCTGCATATCGGGCACGCGCTGGATCACACGCTGATTGATGCCCTGGTGCGGCGGCGCAGGATGCAGGGCTACACGGCGTTGTGGGTGCCGGGGATGGATCACGCGGGCATCGCGACGCAGAACGTGGTGGAGCGGGAGCTAGCGAAAGAGGGCCTCAGCCGGCACGACCTGGGCCGGGAGAAGTTCGTGGGACGGGTCTGGCAGTGGAAGGCTGAGTCTGGCGGCAAGATTCTGGGCCAGATGCGCCGGCTGGGCGACAGCGTGGACTGGTCCCGCGAGCGCTTCACCATGGACGAGGGCCTGTCCCGCGCGGTGCAGACGGTGTTCAAGCGGCTCTTCGACGACGGGCTCATCTACCGCGCGCAGCGGATCATCAACTGGTGCCCGCGCTGCCTGACGGCGCTATCCGACATCGAAGTCGATCACGGGGACGAGGATGGGGAACTCGTCTCGATCCGGTACGGGGACGGTGAGGATTCGATCGTCGTCGCCACCACCCGCGCGGAGACCATGCTCGGTGACACCGCGGTCGCGGTCCATCCCGAGGATCCCAGGTACGCCCACCTGGTCGGCCGGGAGGTCGAGCTGCCGCTGTCCGGCAGGCGCATCCCGGTGGTGGCCGACCCGCACGTGGATCCGGAGTTCGGTACCGGGGCGGTCAAGGTGACCCCGGCGCACGACCCAGACGACTTCGAGATCGGCCGCCGGCACGACCTGCCCAGCCTCACCATCCTGGACGAGCGGGGGAACGTGACCGCCAAGGGCCCGTTCGAGGGCTTGGGCCGGTTCGAGGCGCGGCCCGCGGTGGTGGCCGCCCTCCGTGAGGAAGGCCGCATCGTCGCCGAGGTCCGTCCCTACGTGCACGCGGTGGGCCATTGCGGCCGGTGCGGCACGGTCGTGGAGCCAAGGCTGTCGCTGCAGTGGTTCGTGAAGGTGGGCCCGCTGGCCAAGGCGGCAGGCGACGCGGTCCGCGACGGCCGGGTGGGCATCCACCCGGCGGAAATGGCGGCCAGGTACTTCGACTGGGTCGACGACATGCACGACTGGTGCATCAGCCGCCAGCTCTGGTGGGGGCACCGGATCCCGGTCTGGTACGGCCCCGATGACGAGGTCAGGTGCGTCGGTCCCGGGGAGGACCCGCCGCAGGGGGATGGCTGGCGCCAGGATCCCGATGTCCTCGACACATGGTTCTCCTCCGCATTGTGGCCGTGCTCCACGCTCGGCTGGCCCGACGACACTGACGACCTGCGCGCCTTCTACCCGACCAGCGTCCTGGTCACCGGGTACGACATCCTGTTCTTCTGGGTGGCCAGGATGATGATGTTCGGCCTGTACGCGATGGCGCATCGCGAGCCCGGGCAGGCCGTGCCGTTCCGTGACGTCGCCCTGCACGGCCTGGTCCGTGACGCCTACGGCAAGAAGATGTCCAAGTCGCTCGGCAACACCGTGGACCCGCTGGACTGGATCGACCGGTTCGGTGCCGACGCCACCCGGTTCACCCTGGCCCGCGGGGCCAGCCCCGGCAGCGACGTGGCGGTCAGCGAGGAATGGGTCACCGGTTCCAGGAACTTCTGCAACAAGCTCTGGAACGCGACCCGCTTCGCGCTGCTGAACGGCGTTGTCGCGCCGGCCCCCGGTGCCGCGCCGCCACGCGAGTCCCTGTCCGTGGCGGACCGGTGGATCCTGTCCCGGCTGGCCGCCGTCACGCAGCAGACCGACGCGCTGTTCGAGCAGTTCGAGTTCGGCAAGGTGTGCGAGACGCTGTACCACTTCGCCTGGGACGAGGTGTGCGACTGGTACCTGGAACTGGCCAAGCTGCCGCTGTCCTCCGGCGACGCCGCCGCCGCGGGCGCGACCCGCGGCGTGCTCGGCTCTGTGCTCGACCGGTTGCTGAAGCTGCTCCACCCGGTGATCCCGTTTGTCACCGACGAACTCTGGACCGCGCTGGCCAGCGGGGACACGGTGATGACCGCGCCCTGGCCCGGGGAGCGCCCAGGCGCCCCAGCAGCAGGCGTCGCGGCGGCCGGCCTGTCCGGCCGCGACCATGCGGCGGAACGGGAGATCTCCGCGCTGATGCGGCTGGTCACCGAGGTGCGCAGGTTCCGTTCTGATCAAGGTCTCCGCCCCGGCCAGCCGGTGCCCGCGGTGCTGGCCGGCATCGGGTCCACGCCGCTGGGCGCCCACGAGGCCAGCATCCGCTCGCTGCTGCGCCTCACCCCGGCCGGTGACGGATTCGTGCCCACCGCGACCGTGGTCGCCGAGGGGGTCACCGTGAACCTGGACACGGCCGCCGGCATCGACGTGGCCGCCGAGCGCCGCCGGATGGAGAAGGATCTCGCCGCGGCCCGCAAAGAGGCAGATCAGGCCGGGCGGAAACTTGCCAACGACTCGTTCCTGGCCAAGGCGCCCGCCGACGTGGTGGACAAGACCCGCGGCCGGCTCGAAGCCGCCCGCGACGACATCACCCGGCTCACCGGGCGCCTCGCCGCCCTGCCTGCACAGCACGGGCCTGAGCCGCACGGGCCAGCGCAGCACGAGTCAGCGCAGCACGGGCCTGGGCGGGAGGACGGTTGACCCCCGGGCAGCGACTCCGCGAGGTGGAACAGGAGATCCTCGCGCGCCGCCCCGAGCACGCGATCGAGCCGACCCGCAGCCGGATGGCCGAGCTGGCCCTGCTGCTCGGCGACCCGCAGCGGGCCTACCCGGTGATCCATGTCACCGGCACCAACGGAAAGACCTCGACCGCCCGGATGACCGAGACCCTGCTGCGCAGCCGCGGGCTGCGCACCGGGCTGTTCACCAGCCCGCACCTGTCGTCGATCCGGGAGCGGATCGCGGTGGACGGTGAGCCGCTGCCGCCCGAGGCGTTCGTCGCCGTCTACGACGAGGTGGCGCCGTACCTCGCCATGGTGGATGAGCGCCAGCCGGTGCGCCTGTCATTCTTCGAGGTACTCACGGCCATGGCGTTCGCGGCGTTCGCGGACGCGCCGGTGGACGTGGCGGTGATCGAGGTCGGCCTCGGCGGCACCTGGGATGCGACCAACGTCGCCGACGGCGCCGTGGCGGTGGTGACCCCGGTCGCCATCGACCACACCCGGTACCTCGGCGACACGGTCGACGCGATCGCGGCGGAGAAGGCCGGCATCATCAAGAAGGGCGCGGTGGCCGTCCTCGCGCAGCAGCCGGTCGAGGCGGCCGAGGTGCTGCTGCGCCGGGCGGCGGAGGTCGGCGCCAGCGTGGCCAGGGAGGGCCTGGAGTTCGGGGTGACCAGCCGCGAACTGGCCGTCGGCGGCCAGCGGCTGAGCATCCACGGCTTGCGCGGTGACTATGACGACCTGCTGCTGCCGCTGTTCGGCGAGTATCAGGCCGGGAACGCGGCCTGCGCCCTGGCCGCGGTGGAGGCGTTCGCCGGGGCCGCGGCCATGGGCCCCGTCCCGGTCAACGGCGAGGCCGTGGCGTCGGCCGAGATGAAAGACGTGGGCAACGCCTTCAGCACGGACCAGCTTGACCTCGCGCTGGTCCAGCAGGCGTTTGCCTCGATGACCTCACCAGGGCGGCTGGAGGTGGTCAGGCGCAGCCCCGTGGTCCTGGTGGACTCCGCGCACAACCCGGCCGGCATGGCCGCGGCGTTGGCCGCCCTGACCGAGACGTTCACATTCAGCGGCCTGATCGGCGTGCTGGCAGTCAGCGTGGACAAGGACGTGGCCGGGATCCTCGACGAACTGGAGCCGGTGATCTCTGAACTGGTGGTCACCCGGAACTCCTCCACCCGGTCCATGGACCCCGAGACCCTCGCCGAGCTGGCCTCGGAGGTGTTCGGGCCGGACCGGGTCAGGTCGGCCGAACGGCTGGATGACGCGCTGGAGATCGCCGTGGGCCTCGCCGACGGCGCGGCCGGCGCGGACGGCATGGGCCGGCCCGGGGTGCTCGTCACCGGATCGGTGATCACCGCGGGCGACGCGCGGCTGCTGCTCACCGCGCCAGCCCGGGGTGCCCCGGAGCAGGCATGAGGGAACGGGCGTGAGGCAGCTCTGCGGCACCGTGCTGATCATGGAAGCGATCGTGATCGGGCTGGCCATCCCGGTGGCCATCACCATCGGGCACACCGCGCCCCGGGTGGCCGGCGTCGCCGGCGGGGTGCTCGCGGTGGTGGCCGTGCTCCTCGCCGCGGTGGCGGGCCGCCCTGGCCTGCGCTGGGCGCTGGTAGCCGGCAGCGCCCTCCAGTTGTGCGTGATCGCGGCGGGCGCGCTGGTCCCGGTCATGTACGCGCTGGGCGTCATCTTCGCCGGGTTCTGGGTGCTGGCGATCTGGATGGGACGCCGCTGGGAAGCTCCCTGACGCACTGCCGCCGGGGGCATCAACGCGGTGCATAGTGCCCTCTATGTGCGCACAACGTGCCGCAGGGCTGTGTATGGTCTAGCCCTGCGCGGCCGCGCGGGGGCTTCAGTGTGCCCGGTCCGTCACCGATAGAATTCTTCACGCAGCGGGTTCATCCATGATCATTGTGTGATGGCACGCCGCTGCCGCCCGAAGAGGAGCATTTTCTTGTCTGAGCGAACCCTGATCCTGGTGAAGCCCGACGGCGTGCGCCGCGGGCTGATCGGGGAGGTCCTGTCCCGGATTGAGCGCAAAGGCCTCCGGATCGTCGCGATGGACCTGCGGACCCTCGACGTGGCAACGGCGACAACGCACTACCAGGAGCACATCGGGAAGCCGTTCTTCGGCCCGCTCGTTGACTTCATCACCTCGGGGCCATTGGTCGCCCTCGCCGTGGAGGGCCCGCGGGCCATCGAGGCCTTCCGCGCGCTGGCCGGCGCCACGGATCCGGTCCGTGCATTGCCGGGCACGATCCGGGGCGACTACTCGTTGATAACGCAGTCGAACATTGTGCACGGATCTGACGGCCCGGATGCTGCGGAGCGGGAAATCAAGATCTTCTTTCCTGACCTCGTTTAGGCAGGCGGGCGCTGGCCGATGAATCACATAGGCCGCGTTCGGTTTCTCCAGGGGGAGGGTCTGAGCTGCGGTTTGGACACAGAACACCCAGCAGGACCCATCTCGGAAGGTCTCGTTCCTCATGAGCAACGCGTTGGCGTTTCTGGGCCGTGACATGGCCGTCGATCTCGGTACCGCGAACACCCTGGTCTACGTCAGGGGCCGCGGGATCGTACTGAACGAGCCGTCCGTGGTGGCGCTGAATACCAACAACGGCCAGATAGTCGCGGTGGGGGTCGAGGCTAAACGGATGATCGGCCGGACCCCGGGCAACATCGTGGCGGTCCGCCCGCTCAAGGACGGGGTCATCGCCGACTTCGACGTGACCGAGCGGATGCTCCGCTACTTCA